>NZ_JBBMXH010000054.1:0-29676 GCF_037996725.1 Xenorhabdus entomophaga | reverse complement strand
ATATATGTGGCAGCTCATCAAAAGAGTTAAGATTTTCTTGAATGCCGCTTCAGCAAATAGTTGGAAAGGAATAGGAAATATGAAATTCTCATAATTATGAAAAGTTATATACCTTTTGTTATTATTTTTAATTGTATAAGATGTTATCGTTTTTTATGGAGAAGATAAATATTAATTGAATCTGGTAAACATTGATGAATAATCCCAATAAACTGACTCAGACAGATATCAAAGCATTACTGTTATTTCTAGCTTTCACGTTGCTTTATTTATTACCTGGTATTTATGGACATACTCCCTGGAAACAAGATGAAAATTATAGTTTCGGTATTATTCAAACCATGTATGAAACGGGAGATTGGTTAGTACCCAAAAATGCCGGGCAACCTTTTATGGAAAAGCCCCCTCTGTATTATTGGACAGCAACCTCGTTTATACATTTATTGTCCCCTTGGCTTCCGATGCATGATGCAGCCAGAACCGCCACTTTATTTTTTTCTATAATCAACTTTTCCTTTTTCATTCTGTTATCCCGGCGTGTATTTGATGTCAGACACTTTACAGACAGCCGGATATGGATTGCTTTTGCTTTGTATGCAAGTGCTCCCGGCTTGGTTCGTCACAGTCACGATATGTTTACTGATACCTCATTGATAGCAGGAACAACCATCGGCTTATATGGCTTACTGGGATTAATCAAACAAGAAAAAACAAGTTACTCCTGTTTATGGTTAATTATCGGTACGGTTATGACATTGTTATCCAAAGGAGTATTTATTCCGGGATTATTATGGATTTGCTTGCTGCTTACCCCCATTTTTCTAAGACAGTGTCGAACTAAACAATATGGGTTAAATACTTTCTTATCAGGCGTTATTGCACTGGCATTCATCCTGCCGTGGCCAGTCATGTTGCTTATTGAACATCCTGATTTATTTAAAGTCTGGTTTTGGGATAACAATATCGGTCGCTTTTTAGGTTTCTCTGTTGAAGACCTCGGAGCCAGAGGTAATTTGACCATGATCCCCGAAGCCGTACTTTTATTTGCTCTGCCATCAGGTGTGTTGGCTTTCATCTTCATATTAATGAATCCAATCAAGTCATTTTCTGATAAACATTATTTCCTTTGCTCCGCCTTTGTTGTATTAGGTGTTGTTCTATTGCAAATATCAGCCTCTGGCCGGGCATTATATTTACTGCCTTTTATTGCACCCATGGCAATTTTAGCAACAGAGTCCTTCATTAAAATACCTCAAATAATCTATAAGTATTTAACCTTATTTTCCTCTATACTTTGGTCTGTTCTGATTATATTTTTATGGGGCTGTTATTTCTTAGCACTTTCTACGGATTATAAGCACTGGTTAACGCCACTCGGCAGATGGTTGCCAATGAGTTATCAGATACATTTTTCTGGATTTATATTTACTAGCGCTGTTTTAATTACAGCAGTATGGGTAGCCAAAAATTGGCTTATTTCCGAATCTCCCGCTTTGCGCGCCGCCCAAAACTGGGTTCTGGGTATCGCCTCTGTTTGGGGATTAGTCTTTACATTATTTGTCGGTTGGATTGACTACACCAAAGGCTATCAGGACACTTTTCTTGATTTAAAGGAGAAGTTAGCAGGGGTATATCAAGATAATGACTGCATGGCTTCATATAACATTGGCGAATCTGAAGCGCCAATGCTCTATTACTATGCCCATATTTTGCATCAACAACAGAAAACCTTTGATGCACCCAAAAAATGTGACTGGTTACTTGTTTTATTTTTATCTGAAGAGATAGATCCTGCACCTAAAGGCATGGTGTTATTTTGGCAGGGGCACAGGCCGGGTCAAGATCGTGAGAATTTGGTGGTTTATAAAAAGATGGAGTAGGGAGATAAAAATAATATAAATAAAGCGCCATTAAATGGCGCTTTATTTATAACTATAGGTAAAGTGTTTTTTATAAAAACAACTATCTTATTCAGCGTAAAAGATAAATCTATGTATTCAATATGTAGAAAATTTCATTTATTAGGATTCAATATTTTATTGTTCTGGAAAAATACCAACTTGATTCCAAGAATCAATGACAATATCTGAAACTTGCTTGCCAAATAACTTTTTTTGCATGTTTAACAGTTAAAGATGCAGGTCACGCATTCAACCCGTTGATGGTTGTGTATAATCGCCATTTTTTCGGAGAGATTAAATGGCAACAGTTGAAGTAAAATGTCGATTTTGTCAGCAAACGGAATTCGTCAAAAAGCATGGTAAAGGCGATGCCGGTCACCAACGCTATCGCTGTTTCTCTTGCAACCGAACCTTCCAATTGGAATACGCCTATCGAGCGTGTCAAGCGGGTATAAAAGAACAAGTCGTTGATCTTGCCATGAACAACGCAGGAATTCGTGATACTGCACATGCATTGCATATCAGTATTAATGCTGTCGTCCGCGTTTTAAAAAACTCAAACCGCGATGCGTAACGACACTCCCGCTGGATAATGTCAACGTTCAGCTTATTTGTGAAGTTGACGAAATGTGGTCATTTATCGGGAATAAAAGATGCCAACGCTGGCTATGGTATGCTTGGGAGCCTCGATTGAAACGGATCATTGCGCATACGTTTGGAACGAGAAACAAGAAGACGCTCAGGAAACTTCTCAAGAAGCTCGCCTCGTTCAAGGTCGTGTTCTGGTGTACCGATAATTTCAAGGCTTACAACCTATTACCAGAAAGCCAGCACCTCATCGGAAAGACGTTCACTCAACGTATTGAACGGGAGAATTTGACTTTGCGCACCCGAATTAAACGACTCAATCGCAAGACACTGGGTTATTCTAAGTCATCAGAAAGACACGATAAAGTCATCGGAACCTTTATTGAACGTGAATACTATGTTTAATACCAATCAACGGATTGAATGCATGACTGGGCAGAAGCTGAATTGAAAACACGATTAAATTCTAATAAATAGGATGTAAATTATGCTATCTAGTAAAGTAAAAAAATATCTTAATGATCAAGGGTGGTGGGATGATTCTATCCACCCAGAATATCTGAATGCTTTAGTTAGTTTAAATGTCGATTTAGAATCTGATTTTGCTCAATTTTACTTACATGCTGAGGATGGCCCGACATTTCATAGTAGACATCGTGAAATTTACCAAATCTGTTGGTTTATTATTAATAGCGATTATGCTTCAGATATAAAATTTACTCATAAATTGCTTCGTTGTTCAGAAGAATATATTCCTTTAGATAGTTTCGAAGGTGAATATGGAGTTTTCTATAATAGAAAAACTGGAGAGGTGTTAGAAATAGGCTTAGGGCAAGAAATGCTCGATTTTTACGAAGGGAAATTCAAACCTCAATGGAAAGATTTTAACTCATTTCTTGAGTGGTATTTTGAGCTAACGGATTAGTCACATCCATAATAATAAGGCAGTCAGATTATCATGATCTTTCTGCCTTCATAAAATGAATAATATTATTATATTAATCAATGAGATGAAGTCCAACATTCTACACCTATTTTGGAAAATTATTTCGTCGAAAATTTCTATATGATTATCATACGCCTTAATATCTTACTGCTTTTAGGCTTTCTGTGGCAGGTATGAGGTTTATGATAAAGAGTAGGTTACTATCAGTAAAATTAAGGAAATACTACTCAAAAAAACAATCCCATAAATGGGCTTCCGGTATGGCATGGTTGTTTAGTTACCGTAGGTTTTGAAAAAATGAAGATTAATATAGAATTCAAATATGAAGATTAACCTGAAAGTGATCTCGGCATAGTGAAATGAGTCCATAAAATTGAACAATTAACGGCCAGTGTTTGTATGTAGTAATTCACAAAATCAGGATCATGATTCAACCTATCCCCAAAATCGCCGCTTCAGCCGCTTCTCCACTCATCAATTTCTCTGTTGCACCATCATAATGAATTTTCCCATCCACAATCAGTAAAGAACGCGGAGCGATTTTTGCTGCGTCATCGAGATTATGAGACACCATCAATAGAGTGATTTGGCGTTCACGACAGATTTGATCCAGCAACTCCAGCATTTCATTACGTAAAGCAGGATCAAGCGCTGAAAAGGGTTCATCCAGCAATAAAATAGGCTGATGGCGAACCAAGCAACGCGCTAATGCTGCGCGTTGTCGTTGACCGCCAGAAAGTTGAGCGGGTAAGCGAGAGAGGCATTCCTCCAGCGATACCTGAGTAGCGATCTGCTGGAGTGTTTGCTTTTGTTCGGTATTTAAGCGCAATCCGGGGTGTAAACCTAAACCGATATTTTGCGCAATGGTTAAATGGGAAAACAGATTGTTTTCCTGAAACAACATAGAAACGGGCCGTTTGGAAGGAGGAGTATTCGTATGATCTTCATTATTCAGCCATATTTTGCCATGCTCAGGAAATTGGAAGCCCGCCATTAAACTTAATAAGGTGCTTTTGCCTGCTCCGCTTGGGCCGAGGATCGCAATGCGTTCCCCGGCTTTAACGTTCACGTCAAACTGCATGGCAAGATGTTCGTAAGTATAAGTGACATTATCGAGTTTAATCATGGCGTCGGCTCGGTAGACGTTCAATAACAGTGAATAAAATAAAGCAGAGAAGAAGCAATAAGAAAGCGGTGACTGCACCATCCTGACTGCGGTATGCCCCAATTTGTTGATAAAGATAGAAGGGCAGAGTACGGAAACCTTCGTTGCCAAATAGTGCAACAACACCAAAATCACCAATTGACAGTACACAGGCGAAAGCCAGTGCTTGTGCCAATGGGATTTTCAGTGCCTTAAGCTCGATGAGACGCAGCCGATGAATCCCCTGAATATTGAGGGAAAAGCACAGGGGGTTGTAGCGTTCAGCCAGATCGCGCATTGGATTTTCTAATACTTTTAGAGCATAAGGGATCGCCATCAGTGCGTTGGTCAAGATAACCAATCCGTAAGGTGATTGGGGAATGCCAATGGTTGTGTTCAATAGAAGGAAAAAGCCGGTAGCAAGAACAATGCCCGGCATGGCAAGAATCAGCAAACCGCTGGTTTCCATCGCTTGGCCCCAGCGAGATAAATGACGTAAACGTAATTCGCGGCTGCTCCATAGCAGCATCATGGTTAACACGACACAGAGTAATCCGGCACCCAGTGCAATAACGATGGAAGTGATAAGAGCCTGCCATAAAGCGGGCTGGCTCAAGACAGTAAAAATACTCAGGTTCAGTCCATCGACAATGACGGCTAGCAAAGGAGGCAGCAGAAGCAGTAATGCCATGCAAATGAGTAAACCATCAGTGAGTTTTCTCAGCCATGAATCCTGTGGATTACGCCATTTTTGTTGATGACCATAACCGACAGAAAAGGTGCCTTTGAGTTTTTGGCTAAGTAATACCAAACTGAGGCAGCAAAAAAGTTGTATTAAGGCGAGCAGGGCAGCCTGAGAGAGATCGTAGTCATAACTGATTGCCTGATAAATAGCCAGCTCGATAGTGGTAGCCGCAGGGCCGCCACCCAATGCGAGTACTGTGGCGAAACTGGCAAAGCACAGCATGAAAATCAGTGCGGCTGTCGGTAAAATTTGGCGGCGCAGATAAGGCCACTCCACAAAACGAAAATGTTGCCATTCACTCATACCAAGCTGGGCAGCAAGTTGCCTCTGTTCGATGGCAATATTTTCCAGAGATTGCAGCAACAAGCGTGTTGCCATCGGCATATTAAAGAAAATATGCGCCAGTAGAATTCCTTGCAACCCATAAGGTGTAAAACGGTATTCAACCCCTATCCATTGGGAAATATTTGCCAGCCAGCCGGTTTGACCATAAACAGTGAGAATACCAAACAGAGCGACTAAAACAGGAAGGATCAATGTCATCGCGCATAAGCGCAGAAACAGCATTTTGCCCGGAAAATGGCGGCGATAAAGCGCCCTTGCCAGGAAAATAGCGGGTATTACCGATAATACGGCAGATAAGAATGCTTGCCAGAAGGTGAACTGAATGACATGCCAGAGATAACTGTCATGCAAGAATGTCTGCCAGTCGCTTTCAGGCGCATTGAACCACAGCGTCCCAAATGCTGACAGGGCAACAATAATTAACAGGCCGGAGGCAATAACCCCCGGCAATATCCAACCCGCAATTAACGGCTGACAGCGCTTTGCCATATACGGATCCATTTGGTACGGTGTTTTGCCACATCATCTGCATTGAATAGCAGGGATTTTTCAGGAACTGTGAGTTGCTTGAAAACCTCAGGCAAAGGAATATCAATCACGGGGTACATCCATTGGGTCGTCGGGAGGGTTTGCTGGAATGCCGGCGATACCATGAAATTCATGAACTTTTGGGCTAGTTCAGGCTGTTTGCTTGAGGCTAATTGAGCTGCGACTTCAATCTGCAAATAATGCCCTTCCTCAAATATCGCCGCCGCATAGTTGTCTTTTTTCTCTGACATGATGTGATAACCCGGTGAAGTGGTATAGCTCAGCACCATATCACCTTCGCCCTTCAGGAACAGGCCATAGGCTTCACTCCACCCTTTCGTGACAGTAAGTGTCTTTTTGGCTACTTTCTGCCACTCCTGCGCGGTGTTATCGCCATAGAGCTCCTGCATCCAGAGCAGGAAGCCCAAGCCCGGAGTGCTGGTGCGCGGGTCTTGATAAATAATCTTCCAGTTCTGGTGACTATTGATTAATTCATCCATACTTTTTGGTGGATGAGGTAGGGTGTTCTTGTTGTAAATGAAGGCAAAGTAACCGTAATCGTAAGGAATAAATGTTGTATTGCTCCATGAGATGGGTAATTTCAGTTTTGATACATCAACATGGCTTGGTGCGAACAATCCTGTTTGTTGGGCGGCTTGGATCAAGTTGTTATCCAATCCCAGTACGATATCTGCTGATGTTTTTTTGCCTTCCATTCTCAAACGGTTCAGTAGGGATACACCATCTTCCAGAGCAACAAGTTTCAGTTCACAACCACATTCTGCTTCAAAGGCTTTTTTAATGGCTGGGCCAGCTCCCCATTCAGAGGCAAATGAATCATAAGTGTAAACTGTCAATATTGGCTTCGATTGAGATGCTTGGGCAAAGACACAGGCAGAAATCGATAGCGTACTGATGGCGATAAAACTGAAAAATAATTTCTTAAACACTTTGCTCTCCTGTAGTTATGAACATTAGTTGTGGACATTAGCCATTAACGTTCGTTATTAGCCGATTGGCAAAGGATCTGAGAAGGTGCTAAATGAAAATTACTTATTTTATATCAATGATTAGCGTCTCAAATCCCTACGCCGGTACTAACCGGTTCAGGTTCGACGGGTTTGTTCTCAGCAAAACTGTTTCATTACAGCCGCACCCCGTTGAGATGGCGGTATTGTAGAGACTTAGGCTACGTCTGCAAAGTCCAATCATAGAGGTTTACCGCTTGAGATGAGTGTGAAACAATTAGCCATCTTTTCAAATGTATTTTATCAAGAGGTAGTCTGGTGATCGATGATGATGGCTACCGCCCGAATGTAGGAATTGTAATTTGTAATCGCCAAGGGCAAGTTCTGTGGGCCCGCCGTTATGGGCAGCATTCCTGGCAGTTTCCTCAGGGGGGTATCAATCCGGGGGAATCACCAGAACAAGCGATGTATCGCGAGTTGTTCGAAGAAGTTGGTTTAAGTCGCAAAGATGTACGGGTTCTCGCCTCGACCCGTAGTTGGTTGCGTTACAAATTACCCAAGCGTTTGGTGCGTTGGGATACAAAGCCTGTTTGTATTGGGCAAAAGCAACGCTGGTTTTTATTGCAGTTGCTGTGTAATGAAGCAGATATTAATGTGCAGCGCAGTAAAACGCCGGAATTTGATGGCTGGCGTTGGGTTAGTTATTGGTATCCTGTCCGGCAAGTGGTTTCTTTTAAACGGGATGTATACCGCCGCGTGATGAAAGAATTTTCTTCCATTGTGATGCCAATACAGGAATCTGCTTCACAGATACATTCACCTTATTTACATCGTCGTAGAAGAAGTTAGGTAATTGTTATGCTCACGCGCTTACGGGAAATTGTCGAAAAAGTGGCTATGACAGCTAATTTATCTGAAGCGCTTGAGCTGTTGGTCAATGAAACTTGTCAGGCAATGAACACGGATGTCTGTTCTATTTATCTGGCAGATCATCAGCGGCATTGTTATTACCTAATGGCAACCAAAGGGTTGAAAAAACCCAGGGGTCAAGCGATCAGTCTGGCCTTTGATGAAGGCGTCGTGGGTGAAGTCGGACGTTTGTCTGAATTAATCAACCTCGCAGATGTTAGAGAACATCCTAGTTTCAAATATATCCCCCAAGTCAAGGAAGAAAGCCTGCGGGCTTTTTTAGGTGTGCCTATTATTTATCGCCGTCAGTTACAGGGAATATTAGTTGTTCAGCAACTTGAACGGCGGCTGTTTGATGAAAGTGAAGAATCTTTCATGGTAACACTGGCGACACAGCTTGGTGTTATTCTTGCTCAGGCGCAGATAAAAGGGCTATTTGGTCAGTACCGTCAGACCCGTATTAAGGCTCTCGCTATTTCTAATGGCATAGTTATGGCTCAGGGATGGCAAGATCGCTCACAACCTTTGCTGGATCAGGTCTCTGAGGCATTAACGCTGGATTATCAGGCTGAACGGTCAAGACTGACTCGGGCCCTGGAACAAACTACAGCGGAATGTCGCCGGATTAGCAAGCGTTTCACTGTGAGTTCACAGAAAGAAAGTGCTGCCATTTTTGATCTCTATGCTCATTTATTAAATGATCCCCAACTCAAGCAAGATCTGTTTTATTCCGTCGATAATGGTTTCATGGCGGAATGGGCGATCAAAGCCGTGATTGAAAAATACGCCGAACAGTTTGCCAGCTTGCAAGATCCCTATATGCGAGAAAGAGCATCTGATCTGCGGGCACTCGGGCAGCGGGTATTATTTCATCTGGATGATTCTTTCGCTGGCGCTGG
This sequence comes from Xenorhabdus entomophaga, assembly GCF_037996725.1. NCBI lineage: Bacteria > Pseudomonadati > Pseudomonadota > Gammaproteobacteria > Enterobacterales > Morganellaceae > Xenorhabdus > Xenorhabdus entomophaga. Next base: position 20,703 of record NZ_JBBMXH010000054.1, on the reverse strand, counting down.
TCAATGGCCGGAACGCTTTATTCTGGTTGCTGATGAGCTTAGTGCCAATTTGTTGGCTGAAATGCCGCAAGAACAGTTAGTTGGCGTGATTGTGCGTGACGGCGCGACGCATTCCCACTCTGCGATACTGGTTCGGGCGATGGGGATCCCAGCTATTATGGGAGCGGATATCCAGCCTGAACTACTGCATAACCGGACGCTTATCCTTGATGGCTATCGCGGAGAGATTTTCGTTGAGCCAGAGCCGCTTATCGCTCAGGAATACCGGCAGATCATTGAAGAAGAACACGTCCTCAGCAAGCTGGCCGAAGGTGAACAGCAGCAGCAAGCACAGCTCAAGAGTGGTGAACGCGTTTTAGTACAACTTAATGCCGGCCTGAGTTTAAAACATGAGCAGCAAATAGCGGATAGTATTGATGGCGTCGGGCTATACCGCACAGAAATCCCCTTTATGCTGCATAGCGGTTTTCCATCAGAAGATGAGCAAAAAAATCGTTATCAGGAGATGCTGGCGCTTTTTCCTGATAAGCCTGTTGTGTTGAGAACACTGGATATTGGTGCAGACAAACAACTTCCTTATATGCCCATTAGTGAAGATAATCCCTGTCTCGGCTGGAGAGGAATTCGTATCACTCTGGATCAGCCTGAGATTTTTCTCATTCAGCTTAGGGCGATGCTGAAAGCCAATATACACACCGGCAATCTAAAAATACTTTTGCCAATGGTGACAAGTATTGAGGAAATTGATGAAGCCCGAAAACTGATTGAAAGAGCGAAAGTTGAGGTTGAGCAAACCATCTCTGACATAATCCCTATGCCTCAGATTGGTATCATGATTGAAGTGCCATCTACGATTTTTCTGTTGCCGCAGTTAAAGAAGCGGGTTGATTTTGTCTCTATTGGCACGAATGACTTAACCCAGTATTTACTCGCAGTGGATCGCAACAATACCCATGTCGCCTCACTATATGATAATTTACACCCTGCGGTGATTAGGGCGCTAAAACTGGCCTTTGATGAATGCCAACGCCTTGATCTTCCTATCAGCATATGTGGTGAAATGGCGGGTTTACCGATGGGGGCATTAATATTGCTTGGTTTAGGTTATCGTAGCCTGAGCATGAGTGGCCGAAGTGTTCCACGCACCAAATATTTGTTGCGCCAATTGGATGTTAACAAACTCGAAAGTCTTATAGATGTGGTACTGAAAGCCGAAACCAGCCAGCAGGTAAAAACTTTGTCAGCCGAGTTTATGGAATCGCATGGGCTGGGAGGATTAATCCGAGGCGGTATTTAGCCTTAAACCAGCTCAAAACCTCTTGGAATAGGCACTGGAGTTAATTCAAAAACACCGTAAATTTTATGTCTGAAATTCTATGTCTGACGATAAGGGCGGAGAACAGTCACTTGGCTATGCTATTATTTGTCTCGAGTTATTCAAGCAAAATAATTTATTCGCATAAGATAATTTATCTGCCACATCATTCATTCACACAACATTACTTTTAGCGGGGAACGATGAGCACTAGCTATCTGGAATTTCCTAAAATTGACCCTGTCATATTTTCAATCGGGCCCGTATCCCTCCACTGGTACGGTTTTATGTATCTGGTTGGCTTTGTTTTTGCTATGTGGTTGGCAAATCGCCGTGCAGCAAAACCAAACAGTGGCTGGAACAAAACTGAAGTTGAAAATTTGCTGTATGCAGGGTTTGTCGGGGTTTTCGTCGGTGGACGCCTCGGTTACGTTCTGTTTTATAACCTGCCAATGTTCCTTGATAACCCTCTTTATCTGTTTAAGGTTTGGGATGGCGGCATGTCCTTCCACGGTGGGCTGGTAGGGGTTATCTGCGCCATGTGGTGGTTTTCCCGCCGGACTAAACGTCATTTCTTACAGGTCTCTGATTTCATTGCTCCATTGGTTCCTTTTGGTTTGGGCATGGGGCGTATCGGTAACTTTATCAATGGCGAACTGTGGGGACGTGTCACGCTTGATACGCCATGGGCGATGTTGTTCCCGAGTTCCCGCAGCGAAGATATCGCATTGGCGACAACTGATCCTTCTTTATGGCCGATTTTGGAAAAATATGGTGTCCTGCCTCGCCATCCGTCACAGTTATACGAGATGGTGCTTGAAGGCATTGTGCTGTTTATCATCCTCAATTTATTTATCCGTAAATCACGTCCGATGGGAAGCGTTTCAGGCCTGTTCCTGATTGGTTACGGCGCATTCCGTATAATAGTTGAATTTTTCCGCCAGCCTGATGCGCAGCTCGGGTTGTTTGAAGGAATTAGTATGGGGCAAATCCTTTCTGTTCCAATGATTCTGGTCGGAATTTTAATGATGGTATGGGCGTATAAAAGCCCTGGCAACAATTCCCGAAACGACAATTCCCGAAACGACAAAGCTCGAAACAACAAGATACAAGAGGCAAAATGAAACAGTATCTGGATTTAATGAAAAAAGTGCTGGAAGAAGGCACGGCAAAAGATGATCGTACCGGTACGGGAACTCTCTCTATCTTTGGTCATCAGATGCGTTTCAATTTGCAAGAAGGTTTCCCGCTGGTAACAACCAAGCGTTGTCATCTTCGCTCCATCATCCATGAACTGCTTTGGTTCTTAAATGGTGATACCAATACCCAATATCTGCATGATAATGGCGTGACCATCTGGGATGAATGGGCTGACGAAAATGGCGATTTGGGGCCTGTTTACGGTAAACAATGGCGCGCCTGGGGCTCGGCGGATGGTCGCCAGATCGATCAATTAACCCAAGTTCTTGAACAATTGAAAAATGATCCTGATTCACGCCGGATTATTGTTTCCGCATGGAATGTTGGTGAGTTGGATAAAATGGCATTGGCGCCATGCCATGCTTTTTTCCAATTCTATGTGGCCGATGGCAAACTGTCCTGCCAGCTTTACCAGCGTTCCTGTGATGTGTTTTTAGGATTGCCATTCAACATTGCCAGCTATGCTTTGTTAGTACATATGATGGCTCAACAGTGTGATCTTGAAGTGGGTGATTTTGTTTGGACAGGTGGAGATACCCATCTTTACAGCAATCATATGGAACAAACTAACCTTCAGTTAAGCCGTGAGCCACGCGCATTACCTAAATTGGTTATTAAGCGCAAGCCTGATTCATTGTTTGATTATCGATTCGAAGACTTTGAAATTGTGGGTTATGATCCACATCCGGGCATCAAAGCCCCAGTCGCGATTTAAGAAACGATACCAATAGTTTCTTAACGTAATACCAAATTATTAAAGAGCGGGTTTTGCCTGCTCTTTTTACATTTATCGTCAGAGGTTCTCAATATTAAAAATTAGCTGCCTGTCATTTTTGCGTGTTGTCTCTCAAATAAAATGAAAGAAATTATTTTGTCGTTATTTTTCCCTGAAAGCTCTTCGCATAATGCAATAAATCGCCTTTCTATTTTTCTATGGATCAAAGATATTTTCGCCGAAAGAAGCATTCCTTAATTATAAAATGAATCGGCGTATAAGAGATTAATATGGGGAAAATTATTAAGACGACAAATACTAAGGTAGAAAATTATCCCGAAAGTAGCTTATTAAATTGTAAAGAAAAGAGGCGAGTAAACAGTCCTGAGCAATCAGGATTCACATTATTAGAGTTATTGATAGCGATGCTCATTATTTCCATTAGTTTATCTTATGGGCTGTATTATTGGGGGCAATATCAAAACCGCCTACGCTTGCAATCAGCGGTGCATAATGTTTTGTCCTTTATGGAAAGGCAACAGGCTTTGGCAAATTATCTGAATCAGGATCGTACGTTATGGTTAATCATGGGGAGTTCTTGGTGTCTGGTATCTTCTGTAACCAAGTTATCTGATTGTAGTGCAGAACATGGAGAACGGGTCAATTCTCCTCATGGTGATGTATTTTTGGCATCATCTACGACTGAGCGCATTGATTTTTATGGCATTAGGAACACGGCAATGCCGGCCAGTTTCATACTGGCAAATTCTGCTGATGAAATTAGTATTGTAATTTCGGGACGCGGTCGGATTAGAACGTGCAGTAATACAATTAGCCAACTTCCTGATTGTGAGGGAATAAAAAATCCATGATGCTGGCTACTTTTCGCTTTAAAACTGCGTTCTGTTTTAAACAAAAACAGGCAGGGTTTTCTTTGTTAGAAATAATGGTAGCCATGTTGATTAGTAGTGTTATTTTTATTGCCATGACCAAAACTTATCCGGTTTTGTCTGGTCAGGTTTTCGATCTCTATCGTAAATATCGGCTGCATTATTTGGTGAATAGAACCGTTTATTTGATGGAAAAAGATATTCGGCGGGCAGGTTATTGTCAGGATAAAAAACAGTGTGAAGGTGAGCCATTGGTGATTAAAAATAAGAATACAGAACCTGCCAGCTCCTGTTTTATTGTCGCTTTTGATCTCAATTTAAATAATCGATGGGAAAAACCTGATCATATTGAGTCCGAGTTTTTTGGCTATCGCCTGAATAACCGGGCGCTTGAATGGAAAAGAGGGGTGGATAATTGTCAGGAAAATGGTTGGGAAAGGTTATTTGATCCTAAAGAGATTGTGATTGATGCCTTTCACCTTGAAAAATCACAGGCAAAAAAAGGGCTGATTTTTGTCACTCTATCCATTCAAGCTCATTGGCTGAAATCTTCATCTATTGCCTATCATCACCAAACGACAATCCGGCTACGTAATGTCAGGGAATAAAAAAGATATGGCAAACAAGCAGCAGGGAAATATTTTGCTGGTATCGATAATAATGTTATTGGCATTGAGCTTAATGATGTTGAAAGCGCTCCATTATCAACAGGAGAATGCGATGCTTATGATGATGGATGAACAACATTATCTGAATGCTTTTCTGCGGGCGGAATCCTCATTGGCATGGGGAAAGGTACAGCCATGGCAAATCAATCAGCAAGAAATAGACGATTGGTTTTGTTTGCAACAGACAGAGTTTAATTTGAAAAGCTGTTTAAGACGTTATTCAGATGAGCTTTTTTTATTAAAAGGAATAGCTCCATTCACCTCAGGGGAAAATATTGAACTTTATCAATGGATGAAACAGATGAAACAATTAAATCAGGATACACTTATTTCTGTTGGACTGATTCCTGTTGAAAGTGGTTGGTTGGATTTTTGCCCTGTTCCTCAGGTTGAATTTTGCTTATGAAAAGAAACCTTCACCTCGGGCGACAAGAAGGCATGAGCCTGCCAGAAGTTCTGGTGGCATCTGTTGTATTTGCGATCTCGTTATTGGGATTAATGCGCTACCATCAGGCATTGTCAGCAAATTTTCAGCAATATTGGGGGCAACTTAAGGCAATCCGTTATGCTCATGAACAGTTGGAACAGTATGAACGTTTGGAAGGGCAAATAAGTCCAGATAAAACAGAGGGAGAAACGGCGTCAGGGCTGAAATGGAAAATGGAGTTTCAACGCGAGTTTCACTCTTTGGAATGCTTTCAGGTAACGGTTAAATTGACAGTATATTACAATAAATCAAGTAAATTAGAACGCTGGTTTTGTGCAAGTGGGAAACATCAAACTGATATCTAATATAGTCTACCAAAGTAAATTAATTAAATTAAAATCAGTTTGTTACGTTGTTTTTATTCTATTGTGGTCTACTGCTATCTTTCTAAATATCTGCAATTTATTGTATAGTATTTTGTATAGAATTTCCCTACACAACTTTCCTATACAATATCGGTGATTTATGAAGCTGACAGATTTGGCAATCAAGCGAGCCAAACCAAAGGAAAAACCCTATACATTGGCGGATGGCAATGGACTATCTTTATTGGTTGATACCAATGGTTCCAAAGGCTGGCGTTATCGTTATCAATTTGCGGGTAAAACTAAAATGATTTCATTAGGCGTTTATCCAGTAGTAACACTCACCGAAGCCAGAACCAAACGCGATGAAGCAAGAAAGCTAGTTGCTAATGGACTTAATCCCAGTGAAGTAAGAAAAACCGAAAAGATATCCGCAGCAAACCAGATAGCAAACACCTTTGAAAATATAACTCTTGAATGGTACGAAAAGCGTAAAGACAGATGGTCAGCTTCTTATGCAATAGAAATGATGGAAACATTTGAAAAAGATGTTTTTTCCTATATAGGCAATAGACCGATTACTGAGATTAAGCCAATGGAACTTATGGCTGTTTTATCGAGGTTGAATGATCGGGGAGCGACAGAAAAACTTCAAAAGGTTCGCCAACGCTGTGGGGAAGTATGGCGATATGCAGTAGCTATAGGAAGAGCTGAATATAATCCCGCACCTGATTTAGTGTCTGCTTTTGTTGCACATAAAAAGGAACATTACCCATTTTAAATGCTGATGAGATACATGAATTCTATAAGGCTTTAAATGCGTATACAGGGAGTTTTATCGTAAAGATGGGAATGCGTTTACAAATGATTATTGGTGTTCGCCCTGGTGAATTGCGTAAAGCTGAATGGTTAGAAATTGATTTTGATAAAGCTCAATGGGAGATACCAGCCGAAAAAATGAAAATGCGCCGCCCTCATATTATCCCATTATCGAGACAGGCTATTGATATTTTGGAACAGATAAAACCCATTACAGGACAAGGGAAATATGTTTTTCAGGGCAGGATTAATCAAACTCAACCAATGAGTGCAATGACAGTAAACGTATTAATTAAGCGCATTGGATATGCAGGAAGAGCTACAGGACATGGCTTCCGTCACACCATGAGCACTATCTTGCACGAACAAAACTATAATTCTGCTTGGATTGAAACACAGCTTGCTCATGTTGATAAGAATTCTATTCGTGGCACATATAACCACGCTCAGTATATTGATGGCCGCAGGGAAATGCTTCAATGGTATGCTGACTATATGGAAGCATTAGAGAACGGTAATAATGTCGTACACGGAAAATTTAAGCGAGCATAGACCGCCAACAACAGACAGAGCCAGCCAGTAAAAGGTGTATATGTGCTGAGCAGAGCACGCAGCTGTAACAGGCGATTTCACTACCCAAGAAAATAGCCGTTACAAAAATAGTAATCATTATTTCTTTACTTTGTCATCAAGCATTGGCTATATTGCGCTTGCACCAGCAAAATCTGGTGTCAGGATTGAGACCCTGATAATAGAAAAGGCGACACATGACGCGCCAAGCGTCTTTTTTATGTCGCAGCATTACAGCACCTTTCATTTAGTAAGGCGTTATTTGCCTATACAAATTCAATGGTGATGCTGATGGGGCAGCCTTCGGGCTGGCTGGTTTCCTTTTCTGCCAGTAGTCTCAACCCTGTCAGCGTCACCGCCCCCATAGAGATTGAGACCTCTCGCGGTGACTCCTTAGAAAAAGAAAAGGAGATCGTCGTTATGATGACTATCCCTACCCAAACTCACTTTAAGTTTCTATTTTTGAGCATCAAACGTTCAGATTTAGCCGCAATACCTTGCCATATCGAAACAACCGCCCCCAATGAATACAATGCAAGAATGATGCTTGTTCGCGACTATATTTTGTTATTTGCTGGTCGTCTGCCTGTTCAAGGGGCACACCATGAGTAATAAACCTATCTCATTAAAACAGGCTCTATATCGTGCTGGTCTGGGGATTTCACTGTTCACGTACATTACCAAAAAAGCCAAGGATGAACGCTGCGAAACCAACTTAAATAACCTGATTGCATTGGCACAAGGCATTCATCAGGAAGTTCACCGATCCTTGTTGAAATATGCGCCACAGCCACCGATGAATAAATTATTAAATTGCCTTGTATTCAGGTCATCGGATTCATTAGGGCAGGCCTCGTTTCGTGCAGGACTATGCACTTCTCTATATGAAATCATTCTTGAGCAGGCCAGCCAACACTGTTCGGAAGAATTGCATGATTTGCTGTCACTGGCCTGTGATATCAACCATGAAGTTTACCACGCGCTTTATGCAGTGGTTAATGGTGAGGACGAGTGATCATGAATAAGGGAAATCATAACCAGAAACGCTGCCCGTTAGATATAATCCTAGCGGTGAAGCAATCCGCCGCCAATTATTGGCAAAATCTGTTGTCCGCTTGTGGCGTTGACGTTCCGTCAAGAGGTAAACATGGTGCTTGCCCGATATGCGGCGGCACTGATCGCTTTCATTTTATCGATGATAACCATAACGGCGATTGGCATTGTCGCCAATGTGATGAGCCAAATCACGGTGATGGGCTGGATTTAGTTGCAAGAACCAAAGGGATCACGGTTTATGCAGCGGCTAAGTTGGTGGCTGATACCTTAGCAATGCCTTTGTCTGAACCCAAAACCGTCAAAGAACAACCGCGAACAGCCAAGCCGATTGCCGAACGCATCGCGGCACTAGCTGCCACTGCTGTTAGGGGCGAATCTCAATATCTAATGAAAAAGGGGCTGCAATACCCTGAACAGCACCTGCTTAAAGATGGCTCGTTACTACTGGTTACTCAAACGCTGGGTGGCACAATCACAGGCGCACAGACCATCAAGCCAGATGGTAATAAACGCCTTGTTGCAGGTACACAGAAAAAAGGCAGTTTTATCCCTGTATCTGAGATAACCGGAACGCCGGACATAATCATCATTACCGAGGGGTACGCTACAGCCTTAACTGTTCGCCAATTACATAAGGGCGTGGTACTGGCAGCCATTGATGAAAGCAATTTAATCACGGTTGCCGAGCAGGTCAGAAAGCAGTGGTCAGACGCGAAAATCATCATTGCTGCCGATAATGACTGGCACGAACAAGGCGAACGGGACAAAAACGGCAGGCTGAAAAAGAATGTCGGCAAGTTAGCGGCAGAGAAGGCCACTATAGCGATTAACGGCTGGGTAACGTTACCGCCTACGGAATTGAAAGCCGATTGGGATGATTATCGCCAGAGTCACGGTGTCGAGGCAGCAAAGCAGGCATTCAGTCACGGGTTGTATCAGGTGGAAAAGAAAGCGCCAGTAGCAAGATCTGCGACCATTCATTCAGATGAATACCGGGAGAAAGAATACGATCCGCTAAAACCTCATATCGATATCCGCAAGAACGGAATTTACTGGGTTGAACCTAAAGAACAAGGTGGCGAAATCGTCGAAGTCGAAAAATGGCTGAGTGATTACATGGAAATCGTTGGCATTGGCAATGATGGCAGCGAAGGCTATCTCATTATTAAGTTGCTTCAGGAAGGTTCAGGGAAATGTATCGTTGAGGCGTTTCCCCGCCGTGAAATCGGGATGCCGGTTGGCTGGGCAAGATTGCGCTTTTTGGCTGAACATCTGCAACGCAGTGGTGATCGCTGTGAATGGGTGGTGACACAGAAGGCAGGCTGGCACTGCGGGGCTTATGTGATGCCGGACGGTGAAATCATCGGTCAGCCTTATATGCCTGTCGCGTTCAGTGGTGGCACATCCGCCATTGCTGGTTATGTGGTCAGGGGAAGCGCCGAACAGTGGAAAACGCACGTTGCATCATTGCTGCAAGGCAACCGCTCAATGATGCTGGGCGTACTGGTAGGACTAGCTGCACCGCTTAACTCACTGACAGGCGGTAGTTGCTTTGGTGTGCATTTATTCGCTCAATCCTCAGCAGGCAAAACCACTACTGTTGAGGCTGCCAGCAGCTTATACGGCGATCCCGAAGAACTGAAATTATCGTGGCACGGCACTAATCACGGTTTAAACAACGAAGCCGCCGCCCGTAATGATGGTTTCATGCCCATTGACGAAATCGGCCAAAGTTCGAACCCAAAAGAGGTTGCTAACAGCGCTTACAGCCTGTTTAACGGTGTCGGCAAAATTCAGGGAAAACGGGAAGGGGGGAACCGTGCTGTGATCCGCTGGAAAATTGCTGCCCTCTCGACGGGTGAGGAAGATTTAGAAACGTTTCTGATAAAAGGCGGGATCACTCCCAAGGCCGGGCAACTCGTCAGGCTGCTCAGCGTGCCCTTTATTGATACGGAATGTTTCAATGGTCATGAAGAGGGTGATTCTCATGCAAGAGCCATTAAACGGGAATCCAAACGTTATTGTGGTGCAGCAGGGCGTGAATGGATTCGGTGGTTGTCTGAATATCAGGAGCAGGCAATCGAAATGACCGCCCGTAAAGAAAAAGAGTGGCTTGATGGCCTGCCAGAAGAAGCCTCAGCGCAAGTAAAGCGCGTTGCCGTTCGTTTCGCATTACTGGATGCCGTTGGTGAGCTGGCGACCCATATCACTGGCTGGGATAAAGAAGTGTGTCATGCTGCGGTAAAGCAAAGTTTTGATGACTGGTTAGCCGATTTTGGTATCGGAAACCGGGAAAAGTATCAGGTTATCACGCGAACTCGTGACTTTATCCAGAAATACGGGCTGTCACGCTTTCAGCCTTATACCTACGGCAGGCCAAACGGTGATATTGATACGGCACACGCCATGAGAATTAGCGATCTTGCCGGATATCTGGTGCATAACCGCCGTCATGATGGACAGGCGGAATACCATATTATCCCCAGTGTATTTGAAGCAGAGATATTGCAGGGATTGCAGAAGAAATCCGGCTTTGAAGCCTTAGAAGAAGCCGGAATGTTGGTTAAAGCAGAGAAAGACCGTTTTATCAGTAAAACCATTTCAGTAAATGGCACTCAGGGGCGTTTTGTCGTACTGGTTTTCAAGGATGAAGATTAGCACTCGGTAAGGTAAAAAAACGTTGGGATAACGGGATATTGGGATAATAAAGATTTATTTTAAAATATATCAGTTAGTTATAGATATTTTACTTATCCCGTATTATCCCGCACTATCCCGTCATGTAGTGTGATTATAAATAAAACAATATGGTGACTGTGGAGGTTATCCCAAAAAAAATTTCTCTCTGGCAGGAATTAATATATTGAATTTAAAGAAATTTAAAATGATGACATTATGTCACGGGATAAACTGGGATAATGTGGGATAGATTAACGTAATGAAATTTATGAATAATATGGCATTTACCCCGTTATCCCGTGAAAATGAATGATAAGTAATATAGAGATAATCAATAGAAATGGTTTTCGTCTCTCCGATTAACCGGGTTAATTTATTAGCCTGGTTAATCGGAGAAGACAAGCGCAGCGCGTCAGTGCGGTTTGTCAGGCGAGAAACTCTTTCTGGCTGGCAATCAACTTGACACCACACGCAGTGTGCATACCTTCTACAGCAATTGCTTTTCCATGACTCTTTAAATTTTCACTACCTTCAATAATGGGAAACACACCTTCACATTTAGGGCATTCAACTAAATCCGTTTTCCCGACAATTAGAATGCCTTTATAAGTATAACCACCGACAGCGGTGATCACTTTTCCACCGTGATCGGTAGTGTCGTTTAGTAAAATAACAGCTTTGTTTGTCATGTTAATTCCTTATTTCATTTGCTCTAATGGGAGCATAAGGATACAGGGCTAAATCTTATATTTTTTATATGGTTATTATGACTAAAAAGAAGCCTATTTAAGCTCAATAAATACACAAATCAGATATCAAAACCTATCGATAAAATTGTATGGAATGTGAGAAATTATCAATAACCACATGTTGGATGATTTTCATGCAAAGTAGAATCCCGCCCTGCATAAGGGCAAGAGCTGAGCCGCTCTAAAAAAAGCCGGAAGATCATGGGATCTTTCCGGCTTTTGATTTATAAATCAGTCACCACTAACCCTAATAGAACTGACTTGTATATTTTTTAACTTTTCTATTATTTTATTCAATTCGTCTTTTCCATCTGTGATTCTATTTCCTATTTCGGTGAGCTCATGAATAAAAGAAACAGCATCCTTATTTTTTAATAAACAGTCTGTTTTGTAATAATCTTTAATCTTACTGAGATTTTTTGAACTACTCCATCTCGTTGAAGAAGAAAAAATATTTGAATGTAAAATTTCACTCATAACTATATGAGTAACTTCACCATTAATTGCCATAATATGTATATCAAGTCCCATAAAATCCTCAAAAAGTCTCAATGTAGTGTACTACTTCTCATTTTTTTCAACGAGTTAAAAAATGTAGGTAATGTTGCACTTCAGAGTTGAATTCGCCAAGAGTACCACTTGCATAATATTTCATAAAATGCAAGCGGCACCATTTATTTGTTAAATTTCCATTTTTAATTTTTGATGAAATGCGAATATACTATTCAGATCTGTACGCCACTCAGAAATTTTATTCCCATCTTCTGTTTCTGTATAGCGTGGCTCAATGAAACTATTGATTCTGTTAGGTTCAAATCCAGGGCAATCATCCATAAATAATGTTTGGTTTTGTATAAAAACATCTTTTCCTTTAAAATAAATTATCCATACAAAAATAAAATTAGCTTTATTAGGATCATACATAGAAACAGCTAATGCAGAGTGGTTTTTTTTATGTAACCCTTCCTCAATAGACTTAACCCAACTTCTTTTATAATCATTCAGATTCCAATATGTTGTTGGTAAAAAGAATTCTTCTTTAAAATCATCAATAATTATTGATGATGGTATCGCTGGCTCACCGAAAAAATCTGTAGATAAATCTGTTGTAGTAATATTAAACATAAATTAATCCTTAATCCTATTTAATTCGCTGTCATAAGTACCCATTCTTTTACCTTTCTTATCCATCATTTTCCAACCATCGGTTATCCGCCAGAAAGTCCTGGATAGTCAGCGCCTGTAAACGTGAACCCTGATGGCGGTGCTGGTGCAGCCATTTTTCAAGGTTGCGGATCAACGTACCTTCAGGGGTATCCAGTTTCAGTGCGACTTTTCCCTCTGCTTCCCACAGTTCATACATCAGCGTTTTGGCCAGGCCTTCCAGTGCAAAATCTGATTGTTCCCACGCCGCGATCAGGTGCGGCTCCAGCACAAAGGGGCGTTCAATCTGGCTGAACGGACACTGTGCCGGGCGAAGAAAAACCATTGGCTCCGGCATATCCACCATCAGTTCAGTGACCGGGTTAAACAGGGATGTCCAATCTGTCGGCTGCATGGCGGGCATTAATACCCGTAGAATGCGCGTATCCATAAGCCGGAAAACGACCTGTTCATCTCGCAGGGTCACGAGCTGATGACGTTGCCAGTGCTCCAATTGTGTCTGCCAGCCCATGTCACTCCGGTATGCCCAGCCCCAACTGCCGTCACTGAACGCACGGCAGTCAAGCAGACGAGCAAGGGTAGGCAGAGAGTTCACTTTCGGTTGAATAAGCCACGGCCCCTGTTCCATCAGGTGAGCGAGCGGTGTGCCGCTATAGAGGGGAAAAGCCTGTTCAACCCAGTCGTTCACATAGAAAATGTTGACAGGATTAGGCGTCGCAAGCGGGTTGATAATCAGATAAACAGGCAGTTTGTCAGATCCACCCATCCAGGTTGTCCAACTTGTTTTCATGACGGATCTCTCTGTGGTGCTTTAATAACCCAGGCAGCATTTTCCTGTGCCTGCAAGGCACAATATTTTTTGACCGGGTATTCGACTTCCGGCAACGGTTCTACCTCTTCCGGTAATTGCAGTGCTAACCCGCGCCCACTGCCTGCGGAACCCTGCCCGACATTAATCATTGAAGACAAAATGCCAGCCGGCGTGACTTTGAGAAAACTGCCGCCGACTTTCAGCGTGATTTCTGCCGCCGCTTCCAGCACGACTTTGCCGCCGCTTTTCAGGTGAATCTCCTGTCCGCTGTCAATCACGGTGGCATCCCCGGTCTGGGTATGCTGGCTACCGGCAATTCGGTGCGATACATCGCCTTCGGTGGTGATTTTGCGGGAACCGGCGACCTGATGATGGTCATCGGCGAGTATCTCGTGATAACGGTTATTATCGATGCGGTTCTTCTGGTCATGCTTGATATGCCAGTAGGCATCGTTTTCGATATGCGCAGTCAGGTCTTTCTGGCCGTGGAAATAAATTTCCTCACTGCCTTTGGCATCTTCAAAACGCAGTTCGTTAAACCCTTTGCCTTTGTGGGTTTTGGTTTTAAACGTGGTGCGGGTTTTTTCTGCCGGTAAATCCAGTGGCGGGCGGTTCAGGCCGTTGTAAACACAGCCGGTGACTATCGGACGGTCAATATCACCATTGAGATAGGAGATAATCACTTCCTGCCCGATACGCGGGATCGCCATAAAGCCGAAACCGTTACCGTTCCAGCCCTGAGCCACACGTACCCAGCATGACGCACCATCATCCGGCGGGTCATAGCGGTTCCAGTGAAAATGCACTTTAATCGCCCCGTCTTTATTGACGAAGATTTCCTCCCCTTCCGGACCAACCACGATGGCAGTTTCATCGCCATCGGCCAGCGGTTTGTAGTGGAAAGGCGGACGGTAATCATCCAGACCGGAAATAAAACTGAAATGGTTGGCAAGTGTGGTGCCGTCACCGCCGTTTTCGCCTAGTGCCTGTGGGCAACGTCCGTGGTGGCTGATACCGACCACCTGCCAGCGCACATTCAGCGGTTTATGGGGGTGATTTTTTATCTCGAAGATTTTGCCCGGCATCAGTTTGATGCAGTTACTGCTGCCACTGCCGGTCTGCTTTTGATTATCCAGCGCTTCCTGCCGGTATTTTAAAAATGGAATGGCAGCCGCATCTTTCTGAAAACGCCCGTAACTTTCAAACACAGTGTAAGGGGTCTGGCTGCCGAAATCGCGGAAACCTTCACTGCTCTGCATATGGGAGAGGTGATAGCGCGGATTATCTGGGTTAAAGTCTTTATGCAGGCTGCGCTGCGGACTCATACCGACCCCCAGTCGCACCTGATAAATGGTATCGGTTCCGTAGGCGGTTTCCGGCTGTGGCTGGTATTGCAGTGGTAGCCCGGCGGTCATACCGAGGTGACTGTCGCTGAAAAACAGCGTTTCATCCTCAAACCAGAAACTGAATCCCTCTTCCGCCGCCAACCGGCAGAAAAACGCATAATCCGATTCGCGTTTTTGGGTCACATATTCCCGGTCCTGATGGGGGGCGTAGAGTTTCGAATCGGCTTTTACCCGGTGTTTTTTCAGCAGACTGTTTAAGATGGCGGGCACATTTTGCTGATGATAAATCCGGCTGTCCTGATTGAGCGTCAACCGCCAGCAGGCAGGCCGCACAGTTATAGAATAGAGCGTTTTGTTACCATCTGTACCTACCCAATCTGCATGGGAAATGATGCCGGTGATTTTGCGCTGCTCGGTTGCACCGTAAAAGATTTGCAGCACGGCTTCCTGCATCAGCAGCGAGGCCAAATCAATCTCAGTCTGTGGCCTGAATGGGTTAGCATTACCGGCTCTGACTAACGTCAGGTTCAGGGTAAACAGTTCAGATAACCCTTCCTGTAGAGAAAATTCCCCCACAGCAAAAGTGTCTTCCGGCACACCGGTGATGTGGCAGACAAAGCGTAATCCACTTTTCATGTTGATTTTTTCCTTTTGGTTTACTTTATCGGTTCCTTAATGCCTTACATTTCCGGGCGTAACCCGTCGACATGCCAGAACTGCCACAACACCTTGTGACTGTCCGGGGTGAAAATCTTCAGCATGACAAACGAAGACCGGGTGATAAAACACGCCAGCGCCTGATTGATTAACCGGCAGAAGCGATACATTTCACCTGCATTGTGGTAGCAGTCAGGATCCAGGGTGAGCGAGAGTAAATGTCCGCGAATGGAGCGACCTAACCGCATCCGGTCGGTCAGACGCTCTTCCACCTGCAAAATGCCGTCAATGTGTTGACGGAACTGACGGCTCAGTGGGCGATGCGTCTCGGTATACGGGTCAAACAACCGGAGAAACTGTTTCAGGCTGTCGGTGGCAAACAGCATCATCGGCGGGCTGGCGAGGCAGGACAACAACGGCCAGCCGCTATTTTCCTGCAACAGGGGCGGGTAATCGGCTGTGACCGGGGTGATATTGTGTACGCTGAGATGAGACGGTGAACCTTCCTGCGTCACGGTAATGGTCTCTGGCGCCAATGCCAGCGCCTGCTCATGGTAGCCGGTGAAATGACACGATACCTCAATGGCCGGTAAGTCGTTTGCCGGTTTGCCCGTTAAATCGAAAAAGTGCAGCCGGTGCTGTATTCTGCCCAGAAAATCACACTCGGTCTGAAGTTGGTAATAAAACGTGTCGGGTTGACGGTCGTCATCCAGAAAATGCCCGGTGGGGGTAAACTGTTCAATCGGCAGCCAGTGATAAGGTGTCCCCCGTTGTTTACTGTCATCGGGTTGTTGCACGACCTCAATATCACCCAGCCGGAACAACCTCACCGACTCTCCCAATGGCAGGGAATAGCGGTGATTGCCGGCCTCCAGCACAATGGGAAGGGTATTCCGGTTTTCCAGATGAATAGCCGGCACACAGCCCAACAAAAACGCCTCATCGACATTATCCAGCGGCAATTCACCCTCGAAACGAAAAATCAGCTCAAACGTGCCCTCTTCATTCAGTGGCACTGTTGTGCAACTTTTGCTGATATCCAGCGTGACAAAGTTATAAAGCGATGACAGCGCGTAATATTCCACTAACGGTTGCAGGCCGGAATAGGTATTTTTTGGTACAGGCAGCACTGGACTATCAAACACATTGTGCCAGCCATAAGGTAAACTGCTCAGTTTTCGCCGCTCGCCCTGTGTTATCAGGCTGACATCACAAAGGTGTTGATCCAGCCACAGACTGAGCTGGGCGGCACGTTCCGTATCAGTGCCGAGGAAAAACGTTAATGTGCCACTTTGCCAGACCGGAGACGCGGGGCCAGTCTGACACAGAGTCAGTATGATCTCACTGTGAGTGCCGGTTTTCTTTACAGCGCGTTCCTGCACGATTAACGGTTCAATATGCAGCGGACGACGGGTTTTAAAGGTCAATAACTGCCCGTTGTGGTGAGCTGAAACGGATGTACCCGCAGGCATATCGGCAGTGCCCTGATGCTCACCCTCAGCAGGATAGAATTGCATTATCGTGGTCGGAGGAATAGGGCATATCGAGGCTGGCATTTAGCCGGTGGGGATGACCTGTCAATACAGGCGGCAGTACCGCGTACTCAACCGATACCCCGCAATACCTCAACCTGCGTTCACTCTGGCGCACAGATATCGATCAAGGGCAAAGCAGGCATTTTCTGTTTTGCCGGAATGATCGCGCGCCAGAGATTGTAGGTTGTCAGGTATCAACAAGGGGACGCTAATGAGCCGATTGATTAAGGAATTAAAATTTTTTGCCCGGAAAGCAGGCGGTAGTCATAAGACCTGCCATGACCGTATTCGGATCGCAGGGCGCTTGGGGGCGTTGTTATTAAGCCTGAATATTCAGGTTAAAAGCGTTAAGAATTTGAAAAACAAGCATGTGGAACAGTACGTCGATGCGCGTTTATCTCAGGGTATTGCCAAGCGAACAGTGCAAAATGAAATGTCTGCGCTGCGTAATATCTTCCGCATGGCAGGTAGGGAAAAACTGGAAACTTCGCCGCGCTTGAGTAATCAGGCATTGGGATTAAGCGGCACCAGCCGCGCCGGAACGAAACAGGCGATCCATGATGCTACGTTTCAGGTCGTTTATCAGAAAGCGCTAGAGCGTGATGCCGGATTTGCCGTCACACTGAAACTTGCCCGATTGCTGGGGTTTCGCTCTCAAGAAGCGGTGCAATGTAATGCTTCGTTGAAAAGCTGGCGAAAACAGTTAGCTCAACCAGAACCGAAACTGCATGTTGTCTTCGGGACAAAAGGCGGCCGGCCAAGGCAAACCCGCGTACTGGATGTTGCAGCGGTGAAAGTGGCTGTCGAACAAGCAATAGCTATTGCAGAACAACGTGCTGGCAGGTTGATTGATAAACCGGATCTCAAGCAGGCTATGAACTACTGGCGGACACAGACCACAAAGATCGGTTTAACCGGTTGTCATTCTTCCCATAGTTTGCGATATGCGTGGGCACAGGATGCATTGGCTTTTTACCAACAGAATGGTTTTAGCCGTCAGGAAGCACGGGCACTGGTCTCAATGGATTTGGGGCATGGTGACGGTCGTGGGCGTTACGTTGAACGGGTTTATAGCCGTTAAACTTAGTCGTTCAGTTATTGAGTAAGCTAAAACAATCAGTTAAAGTGTCCCCGCCATTAGCAAAATCTAGTGGTCGGGGATTCGCAACCCTGTAATGATCAACCCACTGGTAGGATGTTTCTGCCAGTGCGCCTGCGTTCGCCTTTTCTATGGCGGTTCAGGCAGGGGAGGCTTCGGCCTCGCCGGATTGGTTGATCTCCGGTATTGCGAACCCTGCTTGAATCGCCACCATCAATATTAATTAATGGAAAGGGGTAGCAGGAATGAATAACAACAATGTTCAAAATGACTGGCATCAGGCCGATATCATCGCAGCATTACGTAAACGTGGTACTACATTAGCGGCAGTCTCCCGTGAGGCGGGACTCAGTTCATCGACACTGGCAAATACTCTTAGTAGGCCTTGGCCTAAAGGCGAATGGATTATTGCAAACTATCTCGGTATCCATCCCTCAGAGATCTGGCCTAGCCGTTACTTTGATAGTTATGGTCGATTAGTTGAGCGTAAGGGTCGCGATAAATCATAAAAATAGTCAGTTCTGACTTGCAAATCATCGGGAAGATAGCCGTAACGGGGTATCTTCTCACTAGTAGTAATATTTTTCCTATCACTTCAATATATCCTGACGCAATACACCTCTACCTTTCCACCTGTTCGAAACTTTTGGCGTACTGACAATATTGATAAAAGATATCGATAGCGGCAGAGCTAAGGTTAATCTGTTGGTAAGAAGTGAAACAGCAATAATCACATATCGTCAACGGCTGGTAAACTATGATGATTTAGTGACCAGTACGAGCGGGTGAGGAGAATATATGCAACAGAGTACCAAAAAGCAGACTAACCGCTATTTTAACGGCACACCGACAACACGGCTTATTGTGACCTGTGAGCAATCCGTTATTGATGCCGTGGACAACCACATCAAAGGTAGCAGAGTAACACGCGGCAACCGTGCAGAGTTCGCCAGACAGGCGATTATAGAGAAGCTACAACGTGAACTTTGGTGATTAACGGACATGTTAGGGAATGATGATTTTTATAGTCCATAAAAAAGCAAAATCTTAACATTTCTTAACATATTGCTGGTGGCTGAATCCTGAGATTTCTTAAGGTAGATGATAACAATTGATAACGTCCAGATGATAAGTTTTGATAAGGATATTTCCTCTAACTACCCACGATTTCCATCGATTATTACTGCGCAGTTCCATTTGCGCAGTAGATTACAGGTGAAAACACGGGCTTCGTAATACTCCACAGAGCGGTTTTAGCGTTTATATTTGTTAACATTATTGAGGCTGAGAACGTGCCTGATTTGTCTCTAAGAATACTACCAATATGGGGTATTCCTGTATCCATTCCCTGAGTGGCTACAGGAATATTCACTTTAGTTTCAGATGGTAATTAATTGTTAAGCATTATTCGCTTGTTATTGGGTAAAGATGGGATAGAAAATTAAATTTTTAGGTGAAGATAATGAGCATCATACAATACAGGAATATTTCTATTAATAGGATTAGTCCATGCGCAATGAAAGCGCTAATCTTTACTCATGGAGGTTATACCGCTGCACGTATGAATGACTGGAGTTGTTTTGGAGGTACTGGTTACACGAAAGTTCCTGATGGAATTACTTTATGGTTTAATAGCAAACACGACACTCCCTCTGTTGGTCTATCCACTGCCAATAAGCTACTTCAAGAAATAAACAGCAACGGAATTGCTGATCCTCTGATTTCTAAATATAAAGCCAATGAAAAAATTAGAGGTGGAAAGAGTGTACGCAACTATTCACTTACACCCAATGATAAACTAAGCGCTAATCCCAATTTGAGGATTGATATTATTACTATAACTCGTGGAAAAGCGCATTTATCCGATATTTTTGAAGCGATCCAGCAACTTAAATTGCCTTACACCGATATATATTCTTTTGCTTGTAGGGTGAAAAAATTTGAGCCAATAATAGTGAGTCATCCTACGCCTCTAGGCACAATAGATATGAATACTTTTAACCGCTGAATATACCAAAATTGAA
This sequence comes from Xenorhabdus entomophaga, assembly GCF_037996725.1. Classification (NCBI taxonomy): domain Bacteria; kingdom Pseudomonadati; phylum Pseudomonadota; class Gammaproteobacteria; order Enterobacterales; family Morganellaceae; genus Xenorhabdus; species Xenorhabdus entomophaga. The sequence goes on along the minus strand of NZ_JBBMXH010000054.1, from coordinate 614 downwards.
CCCTAACTACTTATCGATTTACCAACGCTGCCCCCTAACGTACTCAGCCACCCCAGAATCATTTGTTCTGAGGTGGCAGTGTTTTCTCCGATGTCAATTGGAAAAATCAGCATGTCCTAATCAACCATAGTGGATATCATGACAGTTACCATAGGTGACTCAGATTTGGCTGGTTTCCGGCCAAAGTGAGGACTTCGGAATATTGTCAAAATTTGACATGAGAACTTGTCAAAACCTGACATCTATCTGACCAGTTTCACTACCTCAATCTGGTTCAGCACTGTGTCATTACTGGATTTGAATATAACCCACTTTGTTACTTTATGGTGGTACGCAAGCAGGTACGCACCGGAACGGTTTATAATGCGGTACCTTACAGACAAGGTATAGCGATTCACAACACCCTGATGTTGTCCATGACTGATTTAATTCAGTTGCTTAGTTGCGCAACTCTTATTGATACCTGCAAAGTAACCAACCTTCTTTAAGAGAGCAGTCTATCGGGTCATGTATTGAATAGTTAGTTGATGTGATATGCTTTTAGCTTTTTTAGGTGAAGTATGGCTAAAGTTGACGTTTATTGCCGTTATTGTCTCAAATCAGAAAAAGTGAAA
>NZ_JBBMXH010000053.1:0-30160 GCF_037996725.1 Xenorhabdus entomophaga | reverse complement strand
TATAAGGATGAAACGTAAACGCGCCTGGATGAGAATTCAGTTTTTAGAACAGGTATTACAAGCAGGATTTTCTAACCTGAATGTTATTTGATCATTCATGCGGTTGCCCTGGGGGCGAACTGCAGGGCATTACGCCTGTAGGCAAGGCACTGATGCCCGAACAACGCCAGATACAGGCATTAGAAAAACAGGTGAAACGCCTGGAAATGGAAAAAGAAATCCTAAAGCAGGCGGCCGTGTTGATGAGCGAGATGCGCAGTGGCGCTATGCGTTGATCACACGGCTGAGCACCCGATGGGCGGTCACGGAATTATGTCAGATGCTTCAAGTGTCACGCAGTGCCTATTATGACTGGCGACAACGGCCTGTTGACACGGAACGTATGCAGTTGCGTATCCGGGTTCGTGAACTGTATAACCAAAGTCACGGAGCGATAGGCAGCCGCACCGAATGTTCGGTGGTGCGGTGACATTACGTATATTCGAATTCGTGATGGCTGGTGTTATCTGGCGCCCGTGATAGATTTATTCTCCCGCCGTGTTGTCTGCATGGCGATATCGGCTTCACCGGATGCCGAGTTGGTGTGCAGATCATTGAGCAATGCACTCGAGACCCGTCATATTGAGGGACGTCTGATATTTCATTCGGATCAAGGAAGCCAATACAGCAGCAATAAGTTCCGTCGTTTATTATGGAGAAACAAAATCATCCAGAGCATGAGCCGACGGGGAAATTGCTGGGATAATTCCCCAATGGAGAGAGTCTTTCGCAGCCTGAAGAGTGAATGGGTTTCCTCGGAAGGGTATCTGGATATCCATGATGCCATACGGGATATCACACAATATTTGGGCGGCTATTACAACCACGATCGTCCGCATAGTTTTAATGGTGGAATGTTCCTGTCGCTGCTGACAAAATAGACATTTTACTTCCACCGTCGCCATTTAATTTCTCCGAAAAAATGGCGAGTTTACACAACCATCAACGGGTTGAATGCATGACCAATTGATATCACGCCCCAGATATTCAGCGTTTACGTAATGCGCTCAGCCGCATCGTCAGGATGAACAGGGGCACGCCAATGAGTGTGAAGCTTAACCCGATAGGGAGAAAGACTCCTGAGGGTGCTGCTTTCGTCATGATATCCGCGGCGACGACTAGATTGCCGCCCACCAGAGCGGAAAGAAACAGTCGGGCGCGGCCTGTGGCCGATGAAATAAAGCTAGCCAGATGCGGGGCCAATATCCCCAGAAAGCTCAATGGCCCTACTGCGGTGACAGATGCTGCGCTTAACAGTACAGAAAACATCATCAGCAACGGACGGGAGTATTTGATAGGCTCCCCAAGGGACATAGCAAGTTCATTTCCAAGCTCATAGCGGTTTAAAGCTGGGCCAGTGATCAGAATTCCGATAATACTCAATAAGAATAATGGCATGAATGATGCGATAATTGGCCAACTGGCCTGAAACAATGATCCTTGCATCCATCCGGCAAGATTCAAGGATAATTCTGTCGGAAGATAGAGAATAAGAAAAGAGCTGACAGAACTAAGAACGGACGAGACGGCAATCCCCATCAGTAAAATTGCCAAGCCACTTGCGCGATTATTGCCGACGAGCAAAGTCAAAAACAACGCAACAATCAGTCCACCAGCCAGTGCAGCAAGGACGATCAGCATGTTAGGTGCGGAAGGAACAAACGCCAGCAAGACTATGATCATCGTCATAGATCCCTGACTTATACCAAAAAGGCCGGGGTCGGCCAGTGGATTGCGAGCAATCGGCTGCAAAATAGCTCCGGCAAGGGCTGCGCACCAACCCACCATCAGTCCCAATAAAATATGAGGTATCCGTACAACCCAGAGTGCATAAAACTGGTGGTGCTCAAGGGAATATCCGAAAAGCATATGCGTGAGTTCACGTATACCAACGTTCGTAACCCCGACGTTTAAAGAAATAGCCACGAGTATGATCGTGATGGTAAATAGGTATAAACCGACTTTTATATCACGGGTACGCATCTGCAATCCGTTGGCGAAACGTAATACCCTTTGTCCGTCTGTTGCCTGACCGAAGTTCATAACGATCTCTCCGATGTTGCTGAAAGATAGCGCTTTCTGATGATCCAGATAAAAAACAGCCCTCCCAAAAAATCCATTAGAATGCCGGTATGTATGACATAAGGCTGGAAGAGTGTCTGCGCACAGAGATTGGCAATCAGGCAAATACTTGCTCCCGTCAGAGCACAGGCTGGCAGCGACAGCATAAAATTCTGACCAACCAGAGGCTTGACAATATGGGGTACAACCAGCCCCACGAAACCAATCAGACCGCATATGGCAACGGCAGAACTGGATGCAACTATGGCTGCAATCAGCGCAATGCGCGAAACAAGCATTGCATTCACGCCAATCGAAAGCGCCTTTTCGTAACCGAGCAGAATAAGTGTCAGTGGACGTGCCAGTAATAAAAGTACTATTAAGGCCAGTATACCGAACCACCCAAAATGGTGAAGTCTTGTGATATAGGCATGATTGATGGCCCCAGCTAACCAGCTCAAATATTCGGTTCGTAATGCAGGATAGGCAAGAAGAACAGCATTGCTTATCCCTAGATAAAGCATCGCTATTAATGTGCCTGACAGTATCAGTAGCAAGTCGCGAGAAACACCGTTAACGCCAGCCAGGCGAGAGATTGCAAGTGATGACAGAAAGCCGAATAATCCGCCGACAAGGGCTGCTATGCCTTGTAATGTCAGATCGAACTCAAAGCTGATTGCGCCTACGATGACAAACAGTGCCGCACCGGCATTGATTCCCAATGTTGATGAGGAGGCTAGTGGATTGCGGATAAGCCCCTGGAAGACGAGACCACTGCATGCCATTACCGCACCGACATAAACAGAAATCAAGGCCCGTGGCAGTCGCTGGTATAAAATAACTGCCTGCTCATAGTCTTGAGGTTCGGGTTGTGTTAAGGCCGCATAAATTTGCGAAACTGACGCAATATTCACGCCAAGAGAGAGGCTAGAAAAAAAGATCAGCAGCAATACAAAAGGTGCGAATATAAAGAACAGTCTGGATTTCATTATCATACTCCGGACTGATTTTCAGAGTGATTTATGCCCGGATAAGGCTGACAGATAAGGCTGCCGTTGTAACTGAAAATATCGGCAGGAATATCAAATACGCGCCGGATATTATCTACCGTTATCGTTTTATTGACAGCACCTGCTGCAATAACGCTGCCAGTATTCAGCATCACAACATCATCGGCAAAAGTCGTTGTTAGATTTAAATCATGTAGCACTACAACGATGGTTTTTCCGTGCTGGAGTGAGAGATCGCGAACCAGTTTAAGCACTGTGTATTGATATTTGATATCCAGGTGGTTCACTGGTTCGTCCATAAGAATGATGTCAGTGTCCTGTGCAAGCACCATCGCCACCCATGCGCGCTGGCGTTGCCCTCCTGAAAGGGAATTGACTTGAGAGCCTGCCTTATCGGCCAAGCCGACGATTTCCAATACATCATGAAACAATTTGCGATCCCGCGAGGATGGCCCGCCGAAAAGAGAATTGCGCCCACAAGCAGTCAGCTCGATCAACTCTCCCAATGTCATGTAATCCGGGCAGTGGCATTCCTGCGGCAGATAAGAGATTCTTCGAGCCAGCGCTTTACGACTTATCCCTGTAATCAGTTTACCTTCCAACAGAATTTCTCCGCTTTTCAGGGGAATGAAACCCATGATGGACTTCAGAAGTGTCGACTTACCGCAGCCATTAGACCCGACGAGTGCAGTGATGCGCCCTTGGGCAAAGTCTACTGACAAATCATGCAATACGGTTTTCTTGCCGTAAGTTGCGGTGATATTTTTTGCTGTAAGCACTAAATGCTCCTTCAGTTTATCTTATATAAAACAAATTACAGTGTAATAGTTATGATTTGGCTAGCATACCAAAATCATAGGGTAAGCCCCAATGTCGTTGTTTTTACCTCTCACATGACAGCATCCTGCACTTGAACTATCTGGCGCGATTCAGCAATGACACTGTTGATTAATGCGTCGATCTTACTACTGTCGTGATGATGTGCCGTGGTGATTAGGTGAGCAATATCTCCCGACGTAGCCAGACAATGCTTCTTCCAGACGGCTGCTGACGGGCATGGAAATACCACCGTAATGGAGTTGTCATGACGCCAGGCGTCTATCCCGGCAGCACGAAAACGCTTGACGGCATATTGTGCCATCTCCAGGCAGTGTTTTGTGCGGCGCTGCCAATCGGCAAACGAGTGACTGCGAATGGCCGCCCACATCATGAGTGGTGTCTGGCCATTACGTGAACCTGAGATGGTCTTGTCCTGAGCCGAAATGTAATCAACATCGACTGTAATACGCTCAACGTTTTTCCGTTTTGCAACAACAATCCCGCAAGGAATGGGGGAACCTATCATTTTGTGCCCGGAAACACAGATGGAGTCGATACCATCTGCAAAGGTAAAAGGCTGCGGGTTATCTACGAACGGCAAAATCATCCCGCTTAAGGCAGCGTCGGCGTGCAGATAGTAATTCTCGCGAGCGATACCGACCTGCTGCATACGTTGTTGAATGATCTTTATGTTATCCACCGCACCGCGCAATGTCGTGCCGATATTGGCAAAGATGATTGGATGTGGTTCCTTATGAGCGATGATCTTCTGCATCAGGTCATTATCATCTATCTCACCCGTGGGTAAGGATTCTACTAAACAAGATTTGATACGCAGTAACTTGACGATTTTTGCCACCGAATAATGCGTATCTTTTGAATAATAAAGTGTCCCCTCCGGGAATAGTTCTCGCCCAAGATAGCAGCCGAACATATTACCTTCCGTTCCTCCGTTGGTAACATAACCCCAACTGTCTTCGAAAGGGATTTTGAACAGTTCAGCAAAATATTTCATGACCTCTTTTTCGAACTCAAAAGAGTTTAAGAGATAGTTGCACTCCGCTCCCCAGTCACCACAATTGTTGATAGAGAACCGCATGAATCTCTGTAAATAAGAATAATCAAAGTCTGAGGACTCAGGATAGCCGATATTGAAATACTGGTTTTTAACACAGTAATGCCAAAACGCATCTAGCCTGTTCTTATCGGCAAAGGACAATGTCATCTTTATCTCCTGTATCGTATCACTCTGGCAGACCAAAGCTCTGGAATGACGAGTTTTGAGGCAAGCGATAATACTCTCGTCCAAGAAGCTGGTTGGCAATAATCCCATTGCGATACGCACCAAGCCCCAGATCGGGAGAGCCAATACCGTGCTGAAAAATCTCAGCATTCTGGACGAAAATAAGGCCTTTTCCTTTGTCAAGGCGCTGAGCACTGAAGTCCTCTTTTACAATAAAATCGCCGTAATCGTCGGTTGCAAGCACGGTATTTTTGAGTCCTTCTAACCATTCGGGGCTGGTATGCTCATAACCTGTAGCAGCGACAATAGCATCGGTTTCAATGACGCCGACTTTATTGAGATGCCGATGACGAAAAACGACCCGCAACGCCTCAGAGTCTCCGGTGTTTTCTACCTGCTCGACTTCGCAGTTTGAAACAAGCAAAAGTCCTGGATCACGGCCGCCGATGGAGCCTTCATACAAAATGTCGAAGATATCTGCGATAGTTGAGGTGCTGATACCTTTATAAAGTCCCCCTTGGCCCGCCACGATCTTGCGGCGTTTCTCTCTTGTTATATTGTGAAAATGGTTCATGTAGGCCGGCGTGAAACACTCCTGACCGAGTTTTGACGATTCCATAGGATGAAAACCGGCAGATCGGGTGATCCACTGGATTGAAGCACCGGCCTCTATCATTTCAGGCGTCAACGCATTGTGGAGCGCCAGCACGCATTCGGCAGCACTTTGCCCTGAGCCAATTACCGTGACACGCCGGCACGTTGAGAGCTGTGCACGTCTGTTTATAAACTCTGCCGAATGTAAAATAGGCGCTTTGGTCTGGATTTTAGCCCACTCAGGCAGAAATGGAGCGGTTCCTATACCGATAGTAAGGTGACGACTGTAATACTGATGCGTCGGTCCCGTATGAGGCTGACTTTCAATAATGAAATTATCGGAAACCGGATCATAAGCCACATCAATGACATTTTCACCGAACTGGCAGGAGGGAAGCTGTTGAGTCGCCCAGCGGCAATAATGGTCATATTCCTGGCGTGGGATCTGAAAGTTTTCATAATAGTAGAATCTGTAAAGACGATCATGCTTATGCAGATAATTAAGAAAACTCAGAGGGTGTGTAGGTTCTGCCATCGTTACCAGATCCGCCAGGAATGGAACCTGCAGTGTTGTACCGGGTAACAGGAGACCCTCATGCCAGCGAAACTCAGGCTTACGTTCGAGGAAAAGGCTGGTCAGATCCGAGTGGGACGAAAGTAGCGCCGCCAATCCCAGATTGAAGGGGCCAATACCAATACCGATCAGGTCAATATTATTCATACTAATAATCCGGGCTGTTTTTTAAAGTTTTTTATTAAGATGTTGTTCAACTTCTGCCACGTTACGGCAACGCAGCAGTTGAGAGAGCGAAAGCACGATCGCAAATTCCTCATAGATCCGTGCTGAAATTGTTTTCAGATGCTGAGGACGCAGCCCCATGCTGATGAAGTCGCTGGCTTCATCGATGTGGCTAGCGTGTGCTTGGCCGAGCACGTCCAGATAGATTTCCAGCACCTTCTTTTTCATCGCTGTTTCTCGCGCAGGGAAAGAGTCGTGCCGAATAGGCGGTTGCTCATGCACCGATTCCGTCAGCAGGTTGCGTGCTTTAGCGCGATCAGGTTTGCCATTTGGTGAGAGCGGTAATTCGGTGACCGGCAGGAGCCGTGTTGGGATATGCGATGGAGGCAGACATTGGCAGGCATATTTGCGCAATTCTGCTCCTGATAAAGCATCCTCTTGTCGCGGCACATAAAGTACGCCGATGGCTGTCTCACCGTGCATTTTCTCGCCATAGTCCACAACAAGAACATGCTTAACCGACGGGTGACGAACCAGTTCATTCTCGATGTCAGGCAACGAAATACGTACTCCACGCACCTTGACGTAACCGCTGACACGGCTATCAAAGACAATGATGCCATCACGACGATAGTGCCCATGATCACCGGTCCGGAATGCGCGGATCTCTTCTCTGTTCGTATCCTTGATGGTCACAAAATCAGTCTGGGTGAGGTTTCCGTTTTCCAGATAACCCAATGCGACATTGACGCCTGCCGTATGAATAAGGCCGGTAACACCTACCGGACAATGGTCGCCACGCCCGTTTAGCAGAAAATAGCTGTTAGCCGGTAAGGGCCTTCCATAAGGGATCAGGCTAACGTCGTCCAGCCCTATGTCATGCCATATACTCCATATAGTCGTCTCTGTTGGCCCCCCCAACGAAATCAACCGTACTGACGGCAGGAGTGTGCGCAGGCTACCAATAACAGCCGGTTTGATGTAATCGCCACCCTGAGCAATCAGCCGCAGGCTTTTCAATTCATTCCCCTGACGGCACGCGAGAAGCATTTCCAGAATAGCGGGCACGGAGCACCATAATGTCACCTTGTGCTTGGCAACTAACTGGTTCCAGCGTAGTGCATCTTTTTCTTCACCGATAGCGGGAAGAACAAGGGTCGCACCTGCAGTCAGGCAGCCAAAAACGTCGAAGACCGACATATCATGATGCAAAGGCGTGATAGAAATAAAGACATCCCGATGCGTTACGGACCATTCGTCAAGAGTGCTGGTGATGACATTTGAAGTTGATTTATTGGATAAAACAACGCATTTAGGCCTTCCGGTTGTCCCGGATGTGTAGAGGTAATAGGCGGGCGCTTCGCTTGATGAGAGAGCGTCAAGCATAAGCGGGAGTTCTGCCAAGGGTTCGGCAGACAAGAGTTTTTCAGGTGTTTCTGCTGGATGTTCAATCCCTTCTCTTTTTGTCGTTACCACAAGGTCTGGATGGCAGTTTTCAAGGAGATAGTGCAGTCGCTCCGAGGGCGAATCTGCGTCTATCGGAACCCAGATCACCCCCGTCAACGCACAGGCCAGGGCCACAGCCGTGTGCTCAGGCCCACGGTGCATACAGAGGGCAACGACACTACCCTTGGAAAGCCCTTTCTCCATGAAAGCTCCCATTATTCGACGCACATTACGTCCCAGTTCGGCGTAGCTGACATGCTTGTCGCCACTGATAAGTGCCGTTTTGGTGTTTTTGCTGTCGAAGATATTGGTGGCTATCCGGCTGAGAAACCGCCCGCAGTGAAAATCAGCTTCAATGCCGTTCAATCGATAGTGGTTCGTATCGATAATATCCTGCGCCGAAATTGCGAATACGCCTGAAGCTGCGATGGCCTGTATTGCCTTGTCTATAGCTCCCAAAATGTCTCGAACGAGAGCCGGTTCAATCGCCGCAGTGGCATAATCGATGTCAAAGACAAGCGCTTTGTCTGCATTGATCGAAAAACGAATATCCATCGCGACTTGTGGTGTCTGCGTCAGCCCGCTATGCAACTGCATACAACTGTCCTGACCTGATACCGGCCACGAAAGTCCGTTGGTAATCACCACCGGTAAAACAGGGCCAGCACCATGCTTTTCAACCAGAAGCCGGGTAATGTCTATACCTGAAAATGCAAGATGTTCGAGTCCTTCCAGCACATCGTTCTGTAGGGTGCTGGCTCGCTCAGAAAGGTTACCCAGCTCAGCATTCCAGTTGACCACAATAAAACTTGAACGATTACACAAAACACCGGATACCTGCGGCGCGACGGGAACGCCGATGAACAAACTCTTCTCTTCGAGCCAATGGGACATAACCTCAAGTACCAGCGTCATGATGGTAGAATTCTTGAAAAGCATTTGTTTGACGCCGGCTTTCGACACTGCGATATAATCTTCCCGTGCTACAATCAGGCTTTGCCGTGCATAGAGGGAAGTACCTATTTGTGCCAGTGGTTTTGTCCACGGAAATCGTAGTGGGCCGCTGACTGCCTCAAGCTTTGTTTTCCAATACGCTTCATCCATCTTGCGCCTTTCAGAGATATCTTCCCCATCCAAGGGGGAATCAGTATCCGCCACGATTGATACCTTGCCCTCGAAAAGCTCTACCATCAGGGCAGCTATCGAGCGTCCATCAAGGATCAGTGCGTCGAAACGAACAAGTGCGATCAGATTATCCTCTTCCGGTTTATTCTCCGGCAAACGGAACAGAGTGATGTCCCACGGAGAGCAATCCAAGTCGAAAAGCGCATGTGCAAATGCTTCACGGTGGTTTTCCACATGACGGAGTGCCTCTTCCCGTGACAGGGTGCTCAGGTCGATTTGCTGTAAATTGATATCCGCTTCTGCGCTGACATATTGGACGAGTCGCTTTGCATCTATTCGGGTGCGCAAACTTTCATGACGCTGAACCATATCCGCCAGGTGATTTCGCAGATGTGCCAATTCCATGCGGCCGCGGTACTCGCGAAATTCTTGCATCGCAACGCCACCAAGCGGTAATTCTGCCCGCCGCCCAAGCAGATATGCCAGTTGCAGGGAGGTTAGTGGTTTTTCCATGCTGTTTTTCCGGTCGATTTTTACAGTAGAGTCAGTGGTTCTGATTCTGTCTGTCGGTGATGGGGCTGTTATTGCATCGGGCGAATGTATTGCCTCATTGAAGCGTTGCGGATATGTGGCGATTTCACGGACGAAATTGATAAAACTGTCAAACATTGGGGTTATCCATTCTTCTGGCAGTATATCCAGACGAATGTCCCAGTTGATAAGAATACCACCGTCGGCGGAAGCAACTTGTGCGTCGAGCGCAACTTGCGGACCTTGTGAGATAACCCAGTTCATGGGACCAAATACGCGCCTGACACGATCTGAAAGAAGCTCTTCCCCCGGTATATCCAGTGCCGCAGTGAAGACGACAGGAGTCAATTGCGTCGCGCCATGATGCCGGGAAAGATCGCGCATCAGATTCACACCAGGATAAGCCGAATGGGCGAGCAAATCTGTCAGTTGCCCGCCAAGCCGTTTACAAAGGTCAGCAGGGCTTTCTGTTCCATTGATATCCACGCCGAGGATGAGCACATTAGAGAAATCACCGACGATCCTCTCCACGCCATCCACAAGGGGGGAACGCCAGAACATCGGCACATTGAGCCGAAAGCATTTATCTCCGGTATGCCTTCCAAGAACAATAGAGAAAAGTCCCAGCATCAAGCTCGACATGGTTACCCTATGTGTTCGGGCAAGCCTTTTCAAGGCCTGACGCTCGTCTGGCTGGAGCCATGCCGCCAGCCGATGGCTGCGAGCCTGATTGGGCAAAGTTTTGTTAATAGGCAACGCGGGGGCTGGCGGAATGTGCGGAATACGTGAGCGCCACCAGATTCTGTCCCTTTCACGGGCAGCTTTTAGATAGGGATCGGTGCGTACCTGATCGCACCAGTTGAAATATGACGCGATTACCGGAGCCGGCTGATCCGGGTTATCATAAAATATCGCCAGATCCTCCATTAATACCCTGAAACCCGAAGGATCGATAGCTATCATATCTGTATCGACATGCAGGCGAAATTTTCCGCCATCCCGCAGACTGAGTGAAAAACGGGACGCCTGACCAGAAGAAAGATCAAGCTTCTGGTGGGTCCACTCCACGCGTTTAACAAGAAGTAACCTTGCCTCCTCCTGTGCTGGTAATCCCCTAAGATCCTCAATCTCCAGCAATAACGACTCACCGGATGGAGTAACAGTCTGAAGCCCTTCCGCGTTGACACAGAGTCTTAGCATGGGGTGCAGAGAACAAACACGTTCCAGAGCCTGTTTAAGTCGTTCTATCTCAATGTCATAGCCGTCGAACTCGGCATAAAGATGCGCGGCAACGCCTCCCAAATCGGTCTGAACATTACGCCCGACCCAGCAGGCTGCCTGCATTGACGTTAATTCTCTCATAGTTTATTCATGTGGTTAAAAAGTTCTGATTAGTAAGAGCAAGCATAAAAACAAGTTGAATTCACATAGCCTTTGGCGGGCTGGATCATTTTATTGCTTTGTCTTAGCCCATTCTCCCACGGCTCTGAGAGTATGTTCCGCACTGGCAAACGTGGGGGTAAAAACTTCGCCTGTGTTAAGAAAAACAATCCGTTTTTCGCGAGCGGGTTTCATATAGTGAGTCCATCCAGGCACAATCCGATCAAGTGCGGAGCGAATAGCGTTCTCATCGAGCTCCTTACTGCCCCAACTGTTGAGTACTACCAGAACGTCCGGATTGAGTTCGCCTAATTTGTCAGCACTCAACTGTAAAAGCAGTTGAGATGAGGAGGCAGAAAGACCGCCTTGTGCCGAGAGATTCAGACGGGTGAAACCAAGATCTTCCAATGCTTGAGTGAAACCGGTTGCTTCGCCGACGACATTGATCTGATCTGTTACAAGGATTGGCAGATAGGTCTTATTAGCCAGATTTTCCGGCAAAAGGGCGCGTGTTGCTGCTACGCGTTGTAAATACATATCCCGCCGTTTTTGAAAGTCCCGCTCACGTCCGGTAAGTCTGGCCAGATTTTCTTCAATATTGAAATTATGGAATTTTCCAGAAAGGAAATTTTGTAGATAGACAGGAGCGACCGTTGAAAGTTGTTTTACCTTGTCGACATCGAATTCTGTTCCAATAATGAGGTCTGGTTTAAGCGCGTAAAGTTTTTCCAGATCGATCTCCCGGCCAGAACTGATACCCTGTGGTTTTGTGTATCCTTTACCGAGCACACTATCGACAAAATCTGCACCAAACTGATAGGTGCCATCTTCCGAACGGCCATAACTGCCGACCGGTTGAATGCCCAGTTCCATTAGGGGCAGACCGATAGCTGGCTCGCTCATCACCACAATACGTTGTGGTTCCTCAGGAATAACGACTTCCCGTCCCATAGTATCCGTGACCTGCCGCGTTGCGGCAAAGGCCGATGTCCCCATCAAGCACAGTAATATGACAGTAATAGCAGATCGCATAATATTTTCTCTTTCAGAGCGAAATAGGGTTATATGGCCCGGTCAGGCAACAAATCACCCCTGACCGAACCATATCCATAATGGTTGGTTCATCACCTCATAGACATCACACAGGGACTTGAGCAAGGGGGAGGCTTGAAACCTCAGGTGTTGTGAAGAATGCGAAAACTTTATCTATTGTTTCACGGATACGCTGGACGTGTTCTTCAGGGTAACGATCCGCACGGTAAGTTATCACCAGTCGCATTATTCTTTCTCCATCAATGACATCTTCCATGATCTCGAATTGAAGACCGAACATGGATTCTTTTTTATCGGGATCGATTTGCCGGTAGCGTATATCGTTACCAGACGGGGTCTTAAGGGCACCATTCAGTGCATTATTGGCATGAATCTGAATATAAACGTCGAATATCAGGCCATCCTCAGGCGTCATCCCTAACGATTGTTGAATAAGATCGAGCGGTATATCCGCATACGGCATGGAATTATTGATAGTGTCTCTGGTGTCTTCGATCAGTGTGCTAACGGGTTTCTTTGGATAGAACTGCAACCGATGAGCAACCATGGTGGTAAAATAACCTACTGTATCATAGGCTTCGGGATCGGTACGACCCGACGCAGAGGTACCTATCACGATATCCTTCAGATTGCCAAGCTTGTGCAGCGAAAGCGCAATTGCAGCGTAGACGACACTGAACAGGGAAGCATTATTTTGCCGAGCAAAGGAATAAAGGCGATGGGTGATTTCAGGTTTAGGTTTGTATTCGATCCAGCCGGCCTCTGACGAACTTTCATGCGCTGAGATAGTCTTCCGGTTGTCAGATAAGTCGAGTTCTAACCCGCGCGTTGCATCACGCAACATGTTAGTCCAGTAATCGAGATGCTTTTGATTAAAACCGCCTGTCTGCTGTTGCAGAGCAAACTTATGGAATGACAATGCGGTTTTTTTCCAGACAGGAGCCATACCAGCAGAACGCGCTAAATAAGCCTGGGCAAGTTCTTCCATCAGGACGTTCAAAGACCATTCATCAATAACCATATGATGAACGAGGAATGACAATATTTGACGTCCGGTTTCTGGATTACGGATCAGCCGTATTCTGATCGGCAATTCGCGGGAAAGATCGAACTTATAAGCAGCTTCGTCATCAAGATGTACACCTTTGCTTTCGTGACTGCGCCAGAACCACTTATCATTGGTCACGTCCGACATGGCGACAATCTGCTGACAGGCCTCACCATTTTGAACATGGAATAGGGTGCGCAGGCTGGAATGACGCTCGATAAGATCAGAAAAAGCCTGCTCAAGGAGCGTTTCGTCAACCTCATCAAGAAAATCCAGCGCGAAAGGCAGGTTGAAGATGGTGCTAAATTCATAAGCGTTATAGGCATTCCAAAGAGAGGTTTGTGCGAGTGCCAAGGGTGCCGTCAAACGATCGTTTTGCGTCTGCGCCGAAGGCTCCGCATCCTTACTCTGATTTATTATCACTGCGCGTGATGCCAAGGCGGCAGCAGAAGGGTGACTGAAGAAATCACCGAAGTGCACTTCCAGCCCGTGCGTGCCGAGTAGTTTACCGATAATGCGCGTTGCCAGCAGAGAATGACCGCCACAGTCAAAAAAATCATCATCCAGCGTCATATCTGTAACGGCCAAAGTTTCACGGAACTCTGACAATATGATCGCTGCTATTTCATCAGTACCAGCAGAGATCTCCTGGCCGGGGGCGTTGTGAGCAGAATGCACAGCAGTGCCAGGCACAGAATTCGCGACTAAACCCGCAATGGCATCTTCACCACTTTTAAGAAATGACACAAAACGATTTAGCAGAAACTCGCCGGTATGACCGGAAATCGCCTGGCCGGTTGTTAATATAAGGCTAATTTCTTCTGTACCTTCACACTCTGTTGCCAGTTCAAAATCGGGACGCATTTCATAGGTTGGCAATAGGATGGGCTGGCTCAGTAAGCTCTGTTGTTCAACCAGACCGTTCGGACGAGATAACAACCGAACATATACCCAGGACTCATCATCCCCTGTTACTAGAGTACCGGAGAGAAGATTGTCTTCGTCTGGTTGCGCCTGAAGCCTATCCATGACGGATTTGATGATCTGTGTTTCCGCCATGCCACACTCGATAATAATGCGGCGGAAACCGTCCGGCTGTAAAAGACAAAGTGCAATCTTTTCTTGACCGCCGAGCAGGCCAATGAACTGGGCGAATCTGGCTGAAATCATAGCCGACACACAGTGGGGCAGCCTGTCGCGGGAAAGGGACGTTTTCAGTTCATTAATTTTAAGTCCTGTTTTCCAACGCAGTGCGAGCCTATCTTTACTCAGGTCGGCTGTTACATCAAAAGAGGAATGAATGATGCTGTTCTCACTATTGCAACAGCGCAGCCAGGATACGAGAGAAGTCGCTTTTCCGTCGAAAGGTAGTAAGGCGACACGTTTTAGGGATGGGGGCTCTACACAGTGACCGGCATAAGCGCGGATCAGTATTTCGAGTATCTCGTTTTCATGACAAGTTTGTGCCAATATCTCGTGCAAAATAAGAGATAAAATAACTTCATTATTTTTTTGTATTATCAATATCTTAAAGGGAGGATGCTGCTCAGGGACCCAAGTAGATGCCTGCACAGTCAGTATCTGCTTGATCATGTCTGTATGTGAGCTGGCATGGGAAAACTCAAGGCATGCCTGCCAGCCCACGACTCGGGTTTTATGCAACTCACCGTCATCATTTAACTCATAGCGTACGTTCAGAGCCGGTATTGCTTCAATAACAGACTGAATAGCATGTACCATCATTGAAATATTAACATTGTCATGAAGCCGCCAGGCTGAGAGCTGCTTGAGAATTCGGCCAGGGTTTTGTTGCTGTAGTAGCCAGATATGTTCTTCATAACGGGATACGGGTATGTGCGATAACTTTCCTGAATCAATATTCAACATGGATTTTCTCGTTTTATCAAACTGAACGGTCATTTTTTACAATGTATTAATACGAGCCAATATCCATTAAATGCCACATAGGAGGGCTAATGCTGCCCGCCGGATGTGCGTTGCAGTGGCTGCCGTATTTGAAACGAACTGACAAATATACAATTGACAAATGAGGAGGTTAACATAATATTGTTAGTCTGTGAATGCTAATGCTAATGCTAATGATTATGAGAATGAGAATTATAACCATAAAGACAGTCGCGCCTATTGGTGTAAAGATGGGGAATCTGCTTTTTTCACGCAGAAAAGTGTTACTTAGCAGTGCGATTTTGTTTTCCTTATCGTCCTTGGGAGGCCAAGCTATCGCTTTGACTCAAACAGAGAAAAACAAAACGGGGAACAATGACGCCGATGTCATCACGGTGACGGGTGAAAAAACAGAAAAAACCCTGCAAAGAACGTCAAGTTCAGTCACGGTTATCTCCGGGCAGGAGATACAGAGTAAGCCAGAGGCGACAACCATCGTTGATATTTTGCAGGGTACACCCAATGTGCTTTATACCAGCAATACAGGTGCGCCGAGTATTCGCGGTATTGAGACAAACGGGCCTCTTGTAGGAGGAAATACCTTCCTTTCTAAACCCATACCGCGAGCGACCATCAGTGTTGATGGGCGTTATATCAGCTCCGCAGAATTTAGTTCGGGGAGAGGGCCTGTTTGGGACGTGAATTCAGTAGAAGTATTCCGTGGCCCACAAACGACGACACAGGGGGCGAATAGTATCGCCGGTGCGGTTATTATCAAGACTAACGATCCCACCTTTACCCCCGAATTCGATGGGCAGATTTTGTACGGAAGCCACCAAAAGAAACGTGCTTCCTTTACTGTCAATGGCCCATTGACAGATGATCTCGCAGTACGCCTCGCCATGGATTACAGCGGCAGAAATACATTCATTAAATATACCAATCCCAGTTTCTTTGATTCTGATATGAACAAAGATTTCGAAAATCTGGATGTTCGCGTTAAGGCACTTTGGCAACCGTTGGATAGTCCTTGGTTGGTCAAATTGACCTACTCCCATATGACAGCAAAAAGTCCTGACAGTGAGTCGGCATCATTGCCCTACAATGATTTGAAAAACTCGACCCTAAACACCAACAGAACTAAGACCAGCAGTAATATCGGTATCTTGGATCTTCAATATACGTTCGAAAACGATATGGTGCTTTCCAACCAGCTCCAATACTCTGCATCGCAGTATCGTTACACTTTCACGAAGATGTTTCCAGGTATCGCGAATCGCGATTCAAACAATGTTTCCAACGAAATGCGTTTGAACTTTGGTGATGAATATTCAACCTGGAGTGGAGTGACAGGGCTCTATTACTCGCGTGACAAGGCCAGGAATGTGCTTGATAATTCATTGGGTAAGGCAGACGCCGATCTGACTAATACCAGTGTCGGTCTTTTCTCAGAGACTACCAGACGTTTTGCGGAAAAATGGTCTCTGACTGGCGGTTTGCGTTATCAATATGATCAGGTCAAGCATGAAGGGGTCACCAGCTATGTACCTGGTGTCTATCATGAATATAGCAAAGGGTTCCATGCTATTCTGCCGAAAGTTTCTCTCGCCTATGACGTTACTGACGATATAACCGTCGGTACTCTGATCAGCAAAGGCAATGCGCCGGGTGGTACAGGTGTGAATTTCTCTGGGCATTCCTATTACACCTTCTCTCCGGAGAGGGCCTGGAATTACGAGTTGTTTGCGCGTGGTAAAGCGCTCAATAACCGATTGCTGGTAACCGGTAATATCTTTTATACAGATTATAAGGGGTTCCAGAGTTCTGTACAGGATTACACGAAAGACAGACCTAACGGTTCTATCCTTGTCAACGCCGACAAGGCGGTAACCTATGGACTTGAGCTGGGGGCAGATTATCGGGCGCTGGACAATCTTCGCCTACGCGGTGGGCTTGGATTGCTTCATACCGAAATTAAAAAATTCGCCGATTATCGAGGCAACTTGTTTGAAGGAAAACAATTCGCTAAAGCGCCTGGCTACATGTTTAACGTCGGTGCTGACTGGAACATCACCGAAAAAGTTCGTCTGAGTGGCGATCTTCGTTACGTGGATCATTACTTCTCAAATGACCAGAACAATCCCGAGTGGCGAGTCAGTTCCTATTTAGTTTCCAATCTCCGTTTATCATATAATCCGACCAACAATCTGGAACTCTTTGCTTACGGAAATAACATCTTTGACAGACGTGTGCCGACATACAAATACAATGATCGTGCGGCTGGGTCTTCAGGATACATGCTGGAGCCACGTGGAGTGGGTGTCGGTGTGAAAGTACGCTTCTAAAAATCAGCATTGACCGCGCCGATTTGTAGGTAGCAAGAGCAGGGGGGAGCGACTGATTAGCTCCCCCCTGTTTCCATCTCAAATCACGCGTGGCACTTATTATCTGAATTCACGACCTGACAATTTTTATTAATAATTTATTGGCCTGAATTCGCGACTATATATGGTTCTATTAATAGCAGCTTGGTTAATTCCTTGGACGAAGGCTTACTTTCTTCCCCTTTAGGTACCACAAAAAACTCACCTTGCTTTATTATTACGTGATCATTTTTAAAATCTATACGGAGTTCGCCTTCAATAACCATAAATACCTTGTCTTCATCTTCATGTGTGTGCCATAGAAAATCACCCTCAGCGAGCAATATGATTATCTTATATTCGTTTGTTTCAGCTATCACCTTCGGTGACCATATTTTTTCTATTAAATCAAACTCTTGCTTTAAATTATTGACTTTTCTCAATGCTGCAATATGGCTCATGTTATACCCCTTTCCTTTAACTCGTTTTTGGTTTAAATTTTTAATAGTGACCCATTCCATGGAATTATAGTCTTTCCGTTTTTTATAGTGGCATACAGGTAAACAGATTTAAACATTCGGTTTATCAGGCACCGAGTGTAGCGCCCCCATCAATGACAATATCTTGCAACGTTATGTGGCTTGCTTGGTCGGAGGCCAAAAACAAAATGACGTTGGCTATTTCGTCGGGCTGTGCGATTTTCCCGAGTGGAATGCCAAGTTTAAATTGTTCGGTAAGGCCGTTGATCAGACGCTGATGTGCCATATCATCATCGTTGAGCATTCCCTCCAGCATTGGAGTCAGTGTGGAACCGGGTGAAACAATGTTACATCGTACCCCAAAAGGCGCCAGTTCCAACCCCACACTCAGGCACAGGCTACGCATCGCAGCCTTAGACGCGCAATAAACTGCCATATTAACGCGCGGCACGTGAGCTGCGTTGGAGGCTATCGAGACGATATTGCCACTGCGTTGACGCTGGAAGTGTGGAATGAGGATTTTAAACAGATTGAATGCTGCGCCTGCATTAACGTTGATTGAGCTTTCCCAGTCTTCACGGCTTAACGTTTCTGCGGAGCCGAGGCGCAGAATTCCCGCACCGTTAACCAGCACATCCAACCCATTTGCCTTCAGCAATGGAGGGCAGGTTTCTTGCACCGCATGGGCATCGCTGACATCCAGAATGAGCGTTTCAAACGGCATTGAATCAGGAAATTTCAGATCGAATCCAAAAACTCTGGCTCCTGCCTCGTGAAAACGGAGGGCTGTTCGGGAGCCAATACCGCTCCCTGCACCCGTTACCCAGACGGTTTTTCCCTTGAATCCGTTCATTTCTCTTCCAGATTGCCGTTCAGCAGTGCGAGCCAGTTTCGCAACGTTGGTTGTTTCATCAGCGTGATAAAATCAATTTCGTACCCTTCCTGACGGCACTTTGAGACGAAGGACATTGTGCGTAGTGAGTCTAAGCCGTAATCAAGCAGGTTTTCGTCATCATCAATGTCGTGTGCATCTTCGTCCAGAGCGGGTTGCAGTATGGCAAACAGACGTTCGCGATCCCATCTACGTTCTGCTGCGGGAGGAGCGAGTTCCGACAGCGCCATAGAGGTACTCAATACGCGTCCGGAACGGCCCGCAGTATAGCGGAGCGCCATCATATGCTCTTCCAGACTGAAATCTGCCAGCGCATCGCTTATAATAAAAGCCTGTATGTCGCGCATAAAGGCATCGGTGGCAGTGGTTAGGCAGCCGATATGGGCGTACACGCCGCAGATCATAAGCTGGTCGCGCTTACATTCTTGCAGATAGGTTTCCAAGTCAGAGCGCTGAAACGCGCTGTAGCGCCACTTCGTTAATACAGTGTCCTTCAGTCCGGGGGACAGTGCTGCCGCGATTTTTTGCTGTTCTGGATAGCGGTTCAGGCCGGGCCCCCACATATCATTCAGTAGCGCCCGATCGACGTCGTTCTGTTGGCTCGGCTGAGCTGTGTAATACACTGGAATACCGAGCTCATGGCAACATGCGCGCAGAGTAACTATGTTATCGATAACCTGCTGAATCATCTTGCTCTCTTCCCCCCAGAAGTTGAGGAAATATTCCTGCATATCGTGAATCAACAGAGCGGCACGCTGTGGCTCCAACCTCCAGTCGACTTTATTTGCAGGTAAGGCGGTTTCATCGGGCAGGATATAGTCCTGAAGTTTAGGAATGCTCATGGCGTATTTCCTCAATTTTTTAAGGTGGCGCTGGCAAGTGCACGTAACGCCTGTTTGTTGATTTTTCCTACCGGAGTGAGCGGCAGCTCAGGTAGACTTTCAAAACGATCGGGGATCTTGTAGTCAGCTATACCCTGTTCACGTAGCCAGCGACGCAGCACGGCTGGTTTCACGGATTCGCGTTCGCGCGTTACCACATAGGCGCAGGTTTTCTCGCCCATTAGACTGTCAGGAATAGCAATCAATGCGGCGTACACTACCGCAGGATGGCGCAGCAACAGGTGTTCAACTTCTTCAGCGGCAATTTTTTCGCCGCCACGATTTATTTGATCCTTCTCACGTCCAACTACTTTCAGATATCCGTCGGGAAGCTGAATGACCACGTCGCCAGAACAATAAAACCCGTTACTGTCGAACACCGTCTGGTTATGTTCTGGGCTTCGGTAATAGCCTCGAAAAGTGTATGGACCTCGGGTCATCAGCAATCCAGGTTCTCCGTGCGGTACCGGGAGTCCTTCTCGGTTTGCGACCCATACCTCATCCTCCTCACTGATGGGGCAGCCCTGAGTTGTGAAGGTATGCGCGTCGTCATCGTCTAGCCGGGTGTAGTTCACCAGACCTTCTGCCATACCAAATACCTGTTGGAGCCGGCAGCCCAGCTCCTCTGGAATGCGTCTGGCCAGCGTTTCTCCCAGAGGGGCACCGCCGACCTGCATCACTTTCAGACTGGAGAGTTCGTTGGCGTGACCTCTGATATTGGCATATTCCAGCCAGATGCTGACCGCAGGTGGCACCAGAGCGGCAATATTGATTTTATGACGGGCTATGACCGGAAAACATCCGTCCGGACTTGGATCGGGAACGAGGGTGACCTGACCACCTGCATAAAATACGCCCAGTGCGCCCGGTGAACTCATAGGATAGTTGTGTGCGGCTGGCAGTGCGCAGAGATATCGGGTTTTACTGCTGATGTCGCAGATCGGATTGCTGGCGCGGATACTGTAATAGTAGTCGTTGTGGGTGCGTGGAATCAGCTTGGGGGTGCCAGTACTGCCGCCGGAAAGCTGGAAAAATGCGACCTCATCCGCTGGTGTTGGCGTGGGCGTGAAGTCTCCCGGCTCTTCCGATATCAGGCATGAAAGCGAACGGTTCGAATCTGAATCCTCATGGTGAAGCACCACTATATTCAGTTCCGGGTACTTGGCTACCAGAAGATCAATAAGAGCATCATCATGAAACTGGCGATGCTGGCGATCGGCAATGAGTATCTCTGGTGTAATCTGGTGCGCATACGCAGTTAATTCGCTGCTCTGGTGGCTATAAAGCGCGTTAACTGGCGTGACGCCCAAGCGCAGTAAGGCAAAAAAGACGATATAAAACTCAGCCTCGTTGCCAAGCTGCACCAGCGCGGTTTGTCCCTGACGCGCGCCGCGTCGGTGCAGGGAGGCGGCGAGTCGGTTTACTGCTTCATTAAGCTCTCGATAGCTCCAGCACTGCTCCCCGCAGAATAGTGCCACGGCATCGTTCTCGCGGTGAATATCGAGAATCTCGCTCAGCGGGCGATCAATCCAGTACCCTTTCAGGCGATAACGTTCAGCCAGATCCTGAGGCCAGCGGTTGAACTCAATCATAATGTCTGCTCCTGTTGTGTTGCAAAACCCAGTGCACTCAGCATGGTGTTAAATTTGGTGCGGGTTTCCAGCCATTCGTTTTCCGGAACAGAGTCCGGAACAATGCCGGCGCCGGCGAATAACTCAATTTTATGAGGCCGAACTTTGCCGCAGCGGATCGCTACAACCCATTCCCCGTCTCCGCGGGCGTCACACCAGCCGACAATACCGCCAAACCAGCCGCGGTCGAACGGCTCCAGCTCGCCGATCAGGTTGCGGGATGAGGTATAAGGAGCGCCACATAATGCAGGCGTGGGATGAAGTAGGCAGGCAAGAGACAGTGCGTTATCGCGATCATCGGACACTATACCCTGAATCTCAGTAGCGAGATGCCAGAGCGTAGGCGTGCTGAGCAGCGAGGGTTCTGGGATCGTCAGAGAGCAGCAGAGATCCGTCAATTGGCGACGGATAGCCTCCGTGACCACTAAATGCTCATGGCGATCCTTTCCGGAGGCCAACAGCTTTTCCCTGGCATTTCTGTCACTGGCATCATCGTCGCCTCGCCGCGCTGAGCCGGCAAGAGGACAGGAGCGCAGGACATTTCCCTCTTTACGTAGCAGCAGTTCAGGGCTAGCACCAATCAGAATGCCATCCGCCAGTGGTAAGTGAAAGTTGTAGCTCTCCGGATTCTGTCTGTTGAGCTGTAGCCATAAGTTCAGGGCGCTAAGCGGGGGGATGCTTTCAATCTGTAGCAGGCGCGACAGCACCACTTTATTCAGTGCACCGATGCGCAGCGGATTCAAGGCGTTCTCCACCATGGTGCAAAACGCATCGTGATCTGGAATGTAGTGAGCCTGGCCCTTCACCTGCACCGGAGAGTCGGAGAGGTTAAAGGCGTGGCGATCGAACCAGTAGCAGGTCTGTGGAATAAACAACGAACAGGGTTGGCGCTTGTCAAACGGAATAGCTCCTACGACAACGGGATTTTCTACTCCGGCCTGCTGAGTCTGGCGAAGCAACTGTTGCACCTTCTGTTGGAACTCGCCTTCGACATGATGTCCGGATGCGGCGGGATGTGTCAATGTGGCGAGACATCCCCGGGCGAGCAGGCTTTTGTGGGGCGATAGAAAGATAAAGTCATCTTCTTGCAACGAAAAAAGGTCATTGGTGATACCAGACAAAATCAGGTTCCTCTTGTTGGTGTAGGGGCCAGCCTTTCTCCCCTTCCGGAGGGGAGAAAAATACCGACGGCAACGTGAGGGCGAGCCGCCAGCTGTGCCGGATACCAGGTGTTATCAGCTATAGCTGACCGTGGAGAACATGCTGCGGTCGTAGCAGTGGAAACACGCCTCTTTTCCGCAGCAGGAGGCGATATGATGAGATTGTTGACGTTAAACTGCACGGATGCGCTTTTCAGCTTCGCGGCTGCATTCCTTATGATCTCTTCACCATCGCTAGCTGCATACGCCCCGTCAGATAACGTGGGGGTTGAAACTGTGTCGTCTGAAACCCAAACCCTGTGCGTCTGGCGATGATTTTCATCACAAGTTTTTCTTATCTTAAACATAATCAAACACCGTCTGATTTGCCTTATAAAAATATTTAATAACAATTAATCAATTTGTGCTGCTTACAGGCGGCGCCGGAATTCCAATTTGACAAAACGTTCATCAGGAAGAGGTATGAGCTCCTGAGAAGGAAAACGCCATTACAATATTGTAAATAGAAATGATTATCAATATGATTTGCATTATTAATTATTGGATTTTCTTGTGAAAATTTCTATAAATATGGCAATAGAGAAAAATCACGCAACTATTGCGTGGGTATAGCGAGGGATTTTGGGTTGTGACATCAATTTATTGAATCCTGTATAGGATGCCTATTTGGAGGGCATTCAGATAGGGCTGTATACGTGGCGGAAACGCCCTGCTGAGCAGTCTCAACCCGGGGCTTGAACCTTCAATGAGCGACAGGAATTATTGCAGCTTCGTAAAGAAAACAAACAGCTAAAAATGGGGAAGGAAATCTTAAAGAAGGCTTTACTATCAGGGATTATCCGTCAGGCAGCGGAAGCACTATCGGGCTTCGCGCAAAGGTAAAACGATATCAACGGCCTGTCATCACCTTAACCGGAACTTTAATCCGTTGGGGCCGAATAAAGTTTGGGCAGGAGCGATCCTGTCTCCTGCTCGATTTTATTATGCACAGAGCAGGCGACTCCCTATTCCCGGGTTCTCCAGTGAGCAGTGGCTTAAACATGTCATATATGCTACGGGGTGTAGAATAAAAGGTGCACAAAAATAGGCATAAGTTTGCATTGAAGCTAAAAGAGTAGTGCCTGCCAACAGGCAAAGAAGAAGATATTTTTTCATTTTATTCACCCTATTTCGCTGACTGAGACTGATCAACCTAATAAACCTATCTTCACCCAATAACAAGCGAATAATGCTTAACAATTAATTACCCCCTGAAACTAAAGTAAATATTTCTGTGTCCATTCCCTGAGTGATTACAGGAATACCCTTGCCATCACATCCCATGGTGGTTTTTTCTTTTTAAAGAACCGGAGATAACTAAGTTTGAACATGAACTAGGCCAACCAGTACGCGTCGCTATCAGTGGTGAAAAAGGTCATATCAAAGTCAGGGCAGTATAGACTTCTTAAGTGAGGGCTATTCAATGTTAATAAGTCAGGAATAGAACAATGGCACAAAAGAAACCCTCGCTCACCGATGAGCAGCAAGTTCTTTTTGATACCCTAACAAAACAGCAACACTAAAACGGAAGTTATCAACTCAAAGGGAATTACCAGTCTGTCGGGAAAATAGCGCCAAAGTATCCAAGGCAGGCAAACGTATCATCAACAGGGACACCTTCTTTGAACATGCCTTGTTTAAGAAACCAATCATGATGCCTTTCGGTATATTCCTGAATATCACTCCAGCCTTCTGCGCCAGCAATCATGGCACACAGTGACGCAAACAGGATGTCAAATAAAGGGTAAGCCACTTTCGCACTCTGGCGCGGGTCTTGGAGCGAGGAAAAGTGTAGGGTAAAGTTCTCAAGGCACATGGTCTGGGTTTTTACTCTCAAAAGAGAGTATAAGATCACAGTACTTTATTCGAAGCAACCCATTTCATTTTTGGCTAAAAAACATTCGTGATCTTGCCCTGCGCGCCGTACTGGCTCTTTGCAGAGTGTGAGATCTTGATGTGATCTTGCGGGTTGAGGCACAGAATACGTCTTTCTGTTCAAGAAAATGTCACTGTCCGCGCTTCTTAGAAGTATTCAGAATATAGAGAGGTTTTTATGTATATGTATCTTTCACCGAGAGTTTTAATTTTTATTAATCAAGAAGCCGCACTTGGGAGAAATTGGTTGCGGGGGCCAAACTACGGAGCTAATGATCTGTTTTTTTCACCAAAACCTAACTGTAACAATCCGGCAGATGAGTGGCCCCATTTACATCTCTCTTATACTTATCAAGATACATTATATTATTTAGGAGGAAAAACCAGTAACTCACAACGAATTGATATATTTAAAAATAACCACTGGAATATATTGGCAATTACACAATTCACACCACAAATACAACGTGCAATAATAGCCGTTCAGGTGTTTTGGACCCCTCCGCCGATATAAACTTCCGTCAGGTGGTATATACATCATTTTAACCGCCCGCATTTTCCGAAGACTCCACTGATTAAGGTGGAATCGTAATATAAATTGTGGCATGTTACATTATTACAACTGCAATTTTAACTCATGCTAACTTAATGTATTCCAGCATGCTGAATCACCGGAGAAGCAATATTCAGCTATAATTGCACAAAAATAAGCAAAACTGAAAGCGTATTAAATTCACTATGATAGTAAGAGATAGCGGTCATGCTCCCAATGATTAGATAATATGATAAACTCCCCACTTTTTGTTATGGATGAGAGATGGCTAAAGTTGATGTGGTTTGTCGGTACTGTCACAAAACTGAAGAGGTTAAAGGGCATGGAAAAGGGCGCACTGGGCATCCGCGTTATCACTGTTATGCTTGCCGTAAAACCTTTCAACTGACTTATACTTATCAAGCCTGTCAGCCCGGCATGAAAGACCAGATTATTGTTATGGCCATGAATAACGCTGGTGTCAGGGATACCGCTCGCGTCCTGAAGGTCGGCATTAACACGGTCATTCGCACACTAAAAAACGCACTCCCAGAAACATAACTACGCTGCCGCTTGCAGGGGGTGATATTCAGATTATCGGTGAAATAGACGACACAGTGGTCATTTGTCGATAACAAGCGAAATCAGCGTTGGCTCTGGTATGCCTGGGAACCCAACCTGAAGCGGGCAGTGGCACATGTTTTTGGTGATCGTAGCCGGAACACGCTGAAAAAACGGCTGGCACTCCTGTCTCCTTTTAACATTCAGTTCTACTGTACGGATGATTATGCTGTTTACGATTGCCTACCTGAGGAAAAACACCTCACGGGAAAGAAATTTACCCAACGTATAGAAAGAACCCATCTCACCCTGCGTATTTGTATAAAAAGGCTGAGTCGAAAAACGATAGGCTATTCCAAATCTGAAGAAATACACGATAAAGTGATAGGAACGTTTATTGAGCGTGAAAACTACATTTAATGAATGGTCTAACTATTCAATACATGACCGGGTTAATTGCATCATAATTATACAACGTTATTTACCCAACGTGTGACATAAAATGATCACTCGGAAATTTTTTATTATACCTTGCTAATTTTTAGTATATGAAATATCAAACGATGAATTAGATAATGCCATTATCTAATTTCAATCTGGATTTGAAACTCTGTTTTTTCTGAAAAGAAATAAAATCCTCATATTTGAGTATGGATTTTTAAGTCATTATTTGTTTGTAAGATGTTATTTATCTAACCAAATTAGAATTTAATGATTTAAAGCAAAAAAACAGTAAAAACAGGCAAGCTACTCTGTTATTTGCAATAACATGGTAATTAATATGATTAAAATAAAGCAAAGAATTAGCTTGGAAATAGAACAATAGTTTACAAGATATTAACCCTTAGAAGTTATAAGACACTTTTTTATAAAATAATTGAGGTTATTATGTACAGTACAGATGTGTTACTGAACAGAATCAATCAAACTCGCGACGGTCAATTAATGACTCTCGCAGACCTTCAGCCTTTCTCATTCAGCGAATTAAGAAAAATGTTCGAAGAACAGCTTAGCTGGGGGGAAGCCCACTATCTCTATCGTGAAGCGGTTGAACAAAGAAAACATCATCGTCTGCTGGAAGCACGGGTTTTCACCCGCGCCAACCCCCAATTATCCCGTGCCATTCGTCTGGGTATTGAACGAGACAGCCTTTCACGCAGTTATGATGAAATGTTTGGTTCTCGCTCTTCTTCCTTTGTAAATCCGGGCTCTGTGGCCTCCATGTTCTCACCGGCCGGCTATCTCACCGAGCTGTACCGGGAGGCAAAGGATTTGCATTTCAAAGACTCGGCTTATCACCTTGATAATCGCCGCCCGGATCTGGCTGACCTGACACTGAGTCAGCAGAACATGGATGACGAACTGTCCACCTTATCCCTGTCCAACGAACTGCTGCTGAATAACATTCAGGCGCAGGAAAACCAGAATTATGACGGGGTGCTGGAAATGCTCTCCACCTACCGTCAGACCGGGACGACGCCCTTTCATCTGCCTTACGAGGCCAGCCGTCAGGCCATTATGCTGCAGGATGAGGAGCTTGCGGCTTTCCAGCGCAATCCGGACGTCGCCGCTCGGATGGATACCACCTCGTTGCTTGGTATAAAAGCCAATATTTCGCCAACACTGTACGATATGCTGGTAGAAGCGATCCCGAAAGATCAGGATGCTGTTCAGGCGATGTATGAAAAATGTTTTGGCACCCTTTCCCCGGAAATCCTGCGTCAGCCAAAACAACTGTGTCGGTACTATGACCTTACCGATAAAGACGTCCAAGTTTTCACGGAGTGGACTGATGAGGCGTTTGAAAATGCGGAATATGAAGGTAATGAACTGCTCACCCTGATGAGCGATAAAATGATTAAGATTCGGTGGGTAACGTCGGATCCATCGAGGATTAACTATCTGAAGCTCTATCCGCTAAGGGACAATAAGTGGAAGCTGGTTGTGAACCAGAAAGCATACGATGATAGGTATAATATTATTATAGATGGCTTCGGTAAGTTTTACCTTCATCTGAAAGCCCACGAATACGGAGAAACGCATTTTAGGAAAAATAAAGACTATGCCAGGGAGTTTGTCTGGAATGCCCCTGTAGACGGGGGGACGTTCCCAGTTAAGGTTAGCATTGTGGATGATAATATGGTTGGTTGGGCGATCAGTAATACTATCGACATCCTGAAGCATCCTTTTCATATTTACTTGCTGAAACTCAACAAACTAATCCGCCTTTATAAGGCAACCGGTATCCCTCCATCCGATATTCGTCCCGTTATTGAAAGTAGCAATAATGACCTGACCATTACCGATGAGGTGCTGAGTCAGCTGTTCTGGGTGCAGCATTATATGCAGCGTTACGGCATTGACGTGTCTGCCGCCCTGGTACTGGCCGGCAGCGCTCTCAGTCAGACCAGTCATGACAGCCAGCCCGATGCCTTTACCCGGCTGTTCAATATGCCACTGCTGAACGATAAGCCGTTTTATGCTGATAACTCTTCGGTGAAACTGAAGCCCTCCGACATAACCGATAGCTTCCGTACGGGGGTGATGAAGCGGGCCTTTCAGGTCAACGAGACCGAATTATACACCCTTTGGTCCCTGGCGCAGGGGAGCAGCGCGCCGCCCGACTTCACCTGTACCCTCGATAATCTGTCACTGCTGTATCGGGTAAAACTGCTGGCCGACACGCATGGCCTGAGCGTGACCGAACTGGGCATGCTGTTGTCTGTGTCCCCTTATGCCACCACCTGCATCGCCAGCCTTTCCGGTGCAGCGCTGAGTGAACTGGTCAGTTTCCTCGCCTTGTACACGCAGTGGCTGACGGCGCCGGGCTGGCCGGTCAGCGAGCTGTACCTGATGGCCACTGACCGTTACAGCACTGCACTGTCGCCGGATATCGAGAACCTGGTCACCACACTACGAGACGGGCTGGCCAGCCGGAACCTCAGTCAGCTGACTGAGGCCGCGCTTATCCGTGCCGCCGCGCCCTTCGTTTCCGCCGCAACCCAGCTGGATTCTGCTGAGCTGGCGACGGCCGTTCTGCAGTGGCTGGACCAGCTGAAACCGCAGGGACTGACGGTAAACGAGTTCCTGACGCTGGTCAACAAAGCCTCGCTGACGTCTGATGAAACCACCCAGCTGGTCACCTTCTGTCAGGTGATGGGGCAGCTGGCGCTGGTTGTTCGCAGTCTTAGGCTGACCGCGGGGGAAATTTCACTGGCCGTCATGCAACCAGAAAAAGTCCGCCCTGACAGGAATAGTCTCCCGCATGATATCGCCACCATCCGTATGCTGGCGTGCTTCCACCACTGGCTGCAGCGGTGCGGGGCATCCGCCACGGAGATACTGTCAGCGTTGGCTAACGGCACCCTGACGCCGGCGCAGCTGGCGCAGGCCATGACGCTGGATGAGCAAATGGTCATTCAGGGGCTGGCTCAACATGACAGCAAGGCTGCCATCTTCAGCAGCTGGGTAGCCATCAACGTCACACTGCAGTGGGTGGATATCGCCACCACCCTGGGCATCACGCCGGCGGGCGTCGCGACACTGATGAGCCTGAAATACACCGGCCCGTCTCAACAGCCGGCATACAGTGACTGGGTGGCCATCAGTCATACACTCCAGAGCGGTCTCAGCAGCCGGCAGATAAGACAGTTGCAGGCCGCGGTGGATGAGGCGCTCAGCAGCGCCGTCAGTGCCTACGCGATTAAAAATGTAACGCCTGTTTGGGTCACTGACCGCGACCAACTCTACAGCTGGCTGCTGCTGGATAACCAGGTCTCCGCTCAGGTGAAAACCACCCGGCTGGCAGAGGCGATTGCCGGCATTCAACTTTACATCAACCGGGCACTGAACCGGATAGAACCGAATGCCCGGGCCGATGTGTCAACCCGTCAGTTCTTTACCGACTGGGCGGTGAACAACCGTTACAGCACCTGGGGCGGGGTTTCACGGCTGGTTTATTATCCGGAAAACTACATTGACCCGACCCAGCGTATCGGGCAGACCCGCATGATGGATGAACTGCTCGAAAACATCAGCCAGAGTAAGCTCAGTCGGGACACCGTGGAAGAGGCGTTTAAAACCTACCTGACCCGCTTTGAAACGGTGGCCGATTTGAAAGTCATCAGTGCCTATCACGATAACGTCAACAGCGACACCGGACTGACCTGGTTTGTCGGCCAAACGCGGGAGAACCTGCCGGAATATTACTGGCGTAACGTGGATATCTCGCGGATGCAGGCGGGTAAACTACCGGCCAATGCCTGGAAAGAGTGGACGAAGATTGATACTGCGGTCAGCCCATACGGAGATGCGGTGCGCCCAGTCGTATTCAGAGAGCGCCTGCACCTGATCTGGGTGGAAAAAGATGAAGTGGCAGAAAATGGCACTGATCCGGTGAAAACCTCTGACCGTTTTACCCTGAAACTGGCGTTTTTACGTCATGACGGCAGCTGGAGTGCGCCCTGGTCTTACGATATTACAAAGCAAGTGATGGACGTCACTGACGGCAAGCCGAAAGATGAACAGCTGGGGCTGGCTGCATCAGGTTATCAGAGCGAAGACACCTTACTGGTATTTGTATACAAGACTAGGGAGAGTTACCAAGACTTTGATGACAGAAATAAAAATGTGGCAGGATTGTATATATATAACTTTTCATAATTATGAGAATTTCATATTTCCTATTCCTTTCCAACTATTTGCTGAAGCGGCATTCAAGAAAATCTTAACTCTTTTGATGAGCTGCCACATAT
>NZ_JBBMXH010000052.1:0-30495 GCF_037996725.1 Xenorhabdus entomophaga | reverse complement strand
GTTCAATCTGAGCCATGATCAAACTCTTCAATTAAAGGTTTGATGCTCAAAGAATTAAACTGTTGTTAGTTCGTAATGAATTAACTGTTCAGTCACTCTTCAAGACTTAATCTCTTTTCGCCTTTCGGCGGAGATAGTGTCCTGCGAGTGCCCACACAGATTGTCTGATTAATTTGTTAAAGAGCGTTGGCAACCGGAAGTCTCTTCCGGGTTGCGAGGCTGCGTATCTTACGCTTTTCGCCTCCGGAGTCAAGTGTTTATTTTCACTTTTCTCCCCCTTTCCTCAGCGGCTTGTGTCAGCTCAGCGTCGGTCAGTGGTGGCGCATTATAGGGAGTTTTACGGCGCTGACAATAGTTTTTTTGCATTTTATTTTCAATCGAGTGTTTTTTGCCCTTTATTATATAAAAACCATTCAATTAGCCCAAAATTAAAACAAATTTTTTGATTGCATGGTGATATTTTCCTCAATAATATTTCTATCAATTGTTATTCGTTCTTACTGCTGAGGTCTTTTATGTCCACTGTTTTACGTCAATACTTAAATTTCTATCCTCAAATTGGTCAAAAAGTTCTTTTAGATCCTTCTTCTGTTGTGATTGGAGATGTCAGATTGGCAGATGATGTAAGTATCTGGCCTCTAGTAGTTATCCGTGGAGATGTGAATCATGTCTCCATTGGTTCTCGCACAAATATTCAAGATGGTTCTGTTTTGCACGTAACTCACAAATCTAATGATAACCCTGATGGTTACCCACTAATAATTGGAGCAGATGTCACTGTGGGCCATAAAGCAATGCTGCATGGATGTAAGATAGGAAATCGAGTATTGGTTGGTATGGGATCTATTGTTCTTGATGGTGCCATTATTGAAGATGATGTAATCATCGGAGCTGGTAGCCTAATTCCCCCAGGAAAAAGGCTAGAAAGCGGATATCTCTACGTAGGTAGCCCTGCCAAACAAGTGAGAAAACTCAAACCTGAAGAATTAGAAGGGTTGCTTTATTCTTCTAATAATTACGCCAACTGGAAAGACAATTACTTAGCGGCACAATCTGAAAGCAAAGAATAACGCCCAAACTGATCATCATGCCCACTCAAAATAATCGTTTCAAACTCCTCTTCCAGATCCCAGCGGTGTTGACGAAACAGAACGAGTGGGTGATGAGCTTTACCATAACGCGCAATAATTTCATCGGCACTAATCACACATTCCACCAGCAGACCATCTACCATTGCTGGAAATATCACTTTATTCCCGTCCTCATCCCATTCTTCACGATCAGGAAATTGAATTGATTGATTCATGAGTGTAATTCTCGCCTTAAAGCAGTTAAAACAGGTTCTATTTCAGGAAATACCCCATGCCACAATTCAAAAGCGTGAGCAGCTTGCCCCACCAACATTCCTAAACCATCAGCTAAACGTGAAGCTCCATTTTGATCAGCAAAACTGAGGAAAGGTGTTAACCCATACTGATAATACATGTCATAACAAATGCTATTATTTTGAAAAAGTAACGGTGATATCGCAGGAATTTCTCCATCAAGGCCTGAAGCCGTTGCATTAATGACGATATCAAAGTCTGGAGAAATAAGTGTTTCCATTTCAATAGACTGGATATCACCTAATAGAGAAAATTTATTCGCAATTAGTTGAGCTCGCTCAAAAGTACGATTAGTGATAGTGACGGAACACCCCAATGAGAGCAAAGGAGAGATTATTCCTTTCGCAGCCCCCCCCGCACCAATAATCAAGATCCTTTGTCCCGGAGCAATGAAATTGAGCCGTTGTAGATCCACCAGTAACCCAATCCCATCAGTATTATCACCAAGAAGTTGGTTTCCGCCGACCAATTTTAATGTATTGACGGCACCACTAATCCTTGCCCGCTCAGTCAACTCATCTGAACATTGGTAAGCTCTTTCTTTGAAAGGGACGGTGATATTAGCTCCCAAACCACCCTGTGCAAAAAAATGAGCTAAAGTTTGTTCAAAGCTTTCTATTGGAGCAAATATTTTCCCATATTGATGATCAATACCTGTCTGTTCAGCAAACAATCGATGAATATAAGGGGATTTACTATGTTCAATTGGGTTACCAAAGACCGCGAAGTTATCCATGATTTTTTACCCTTGCCGATATAATTTACCCGTTAAAGCGTCTCTGATTTCCGATGGGTTTTTGCGCCCCCCTACTTCTCCTTCCAAAATCGGGACACGATTCCCAAATTGCCGGCGCACTTCTTCCACACTCCGGCATGGTTCTAACCCGCTTAGATTAGCACTGGTCGACACAAGTGGTTTTTCATAACCAGAACATAATTGCTTAACCAAAGGATGGGTAGTAACTCGAACCGCCAACGTTGAAAACTTACCTGTTAACCATTTTGGTGTTGTTTTTTTTGCTGGTATAACCCATGTAACAGGACCAGGCCAAGAGGAAAATATGGTTTCCTTTTGTATATCGCTCAATTGCTCATCGTCAATATAGGGGCATAGCCGCTCATAATTATCAGCAATAAGAATTAGGCCTTTTTCCCAAGAGCGTTTTTTCAACGCTAAAAGCTCTTGTACTGCGTTCTCACTATCGGGATCACACCCTAATCCAAAAACAGCCTCTGTTGGATAGGCAATAACTTTTTCTTCTTTTAAAGCCGTGATAATTGCATCAAATGCAGGTGAGATTTCGTTACTCATTTTCTTTCTCAATTTCATTGAATTGTTGTTTACTACACAATTTACTGGCACAAAATAATTTTATACCTTGGGAAGTGCGTTTTTCCATTAACAATGGATAGTGGCAAAACATACATTCTCCCGGCACCGGCTTATTGTTAAGCGCAAATTGGCAATCGGGATAACGGCTACAGGAATGAAATGTTTTTCCAAAACGAGATTTACGCTGAAATAACTTTCCTTGTTGGCATTGAGGGCAATTAATTGATGTATCGTCTGGTTTATCAATCAACTCTGTATGCCCACACTCAGGATAATGACTACAACCAATAAACATGCCATAACGCCCTTGCCGTAAGACCAAAGTAAAACCACATGCTGGACAGGTCTGTCCATCCAATTCTTTTACAATGTGCCCATCACCCTGTGATTTCAAAGGACGCAGATAATTGCAGGATGGGTAACCAGAACATACATAAAATAGACCATGTGATCCATTACGGATGACTAACTCAGCACCACACTCAGGGCAGTATTCTGTTTCTTTTATAGCAAAGGGAACTTTCTTAGACATATTTCACTCGCTAAATACCAGCCATCATAACGTTGGAAAAAAATACAAATTAAATAGATTAATTGGTTCGGACATATCCACCAGCAACAACGGCAACTTTTCCCATAAGCTCTAAGTCCAGTAACTTGGTCATGACTTCTGTAATAGGAAGGGAAGAACGCTGAGCGATCACATCAATAGGTGTAACATCGTTACCTACGTTAACCAGCACATCCGCAAATGGCAACTCTGTTTGTGCAAATTGTTCACTATCCTTTTCTTCCGCTTTTCCTTCAAAGCTAATCCATTGAAACGATGAGTTAATATGCTCCATTATATCTATCACACTTGTTACCAGATAAGCCCCTTGCTTAATTAACCAATGGTTACCCTCATTTGAAGGAGCACCTAGCGGGCCGGGTAATGCAAAAATATCCCTCCCTTGTTCAAGAGCACAGCGTGCCGTAATTAGTGATCCACTATTTTTATGAGCCTCCACAATAAGAAGAGCCAAACTCAATCCACTAATAATCCGATTTCGTCTTGGAAAATTTTTAGCTTTGGGCGGCGTATCAGGAAAAAATTCAGAGACCAATGCGCCATTTTCTTTAATGCGATGAGCCAGAGCCTGATGACGAGTGGGGTAAATATTGTCAAGCCCACTACCAAGTACAGCAATAGTTTTTCCACCTGAATCTAATGTTGCCTGATGGCAAATACCATCAATACCAATTGCCAAGCCACTAGTTATGATCAGGTTGTTTCTAGCTAATTCACTAGCAAAGGTTTTGCCCCACTTTTCACCATAGAAAGTTGCTGTTCTGCTGCCAACCATGGAAATTTGTTTTTGGGACAGGAGCGATACATCACCCGTGACAAAAAGTACAAGAGGTGGTGAATGTATCTGTTTTAATAAAGGAGGATATCCAGGGTGAAAGACTGTCAATAAATGGTTATTCGGTTGTTCCAACCAAGTGAAAGCCGATATCAGTGTGGCAGAGTTAGCCTTCATAAATTGCAAACATTGCGTAGGTGACAAACCACATTCTTTAAGAAAAGTGGTGCTGCAATTCTTCGCGTGTAACAGGCGCTCCATAATGAACATAGCCTTTGCTGTTGAAAGATGAGAGACCATTTTCATTCGCAACCACATTTCCATTGCTTCCATATTGTCATCCTGACCTGAGTGAAGGTAACTTCCGCATGATTATTTTATGTCCAATACTGTCAATCTAAACGGGAAATGTCTAGAATAGGCAGCAATTATTACTCACTTTTTGGAAGCAGTTCTAAACACATATGTCAGTTTTACAAGTATTACATTATCCAGACGAACGACTTCGCACAATTGCAAAGTCAGTAGAAAAAGTCGATGCAGAAATCCAACGTATCATTGATGATATGTTTGAAACGATGTATGCAGAAGAAGGTATTGGTTTAGCAGCAACACAAGTCGATATTCATCAAAGAATTATTGTCATAGATGTCTCTGAGGATCGTGAGCAACGCCTTGTCCTTATTAATCCAGAGTTAGTTGATGAGTCTGGTGAAACAGGAATAGAAGAAGGTTGTCTATCAGTTCCAGAACAGCGTGGATTTGTACCACGTTTTGAGAAAGTAAGAATTAAGGCTTTAGATTATAACGGCCAGCCATTTGAATTCAAAGCGGATGGTCTGTTGGCAATTTGTATTCAACATGAAATGGATCACTTAGTCGGTAAACTTTTTGTCGATTATCTCTCCCCATTGAAACGCCAACGCATCCGTCAGAAAGTTGAAAAAATTGACCGTCTGAGAGCCAAAAGCAAATAAATTTTATCATTGCAGGAAATAACAGTGTCTGATTCTTTACGTATTATTTTTGCCGGAACCCCTGATTTCGCGGCCCGCCATTTGACTGCTTTATTAAGCTCTCAACATCAAGTTGTTGGAGTGCTCACTCGACCAGATAAACCGGCAGGAAGAGGTAAGAAACTGACACCAAGTCCTGTAAAGGTATTGGCTGAAGAACATGGCATTCCTGTTTTCCAGCCAACAACCTTACGTGCAGAAGAAAGCCAGCAGTGGGTCATAGAACAGAAAGCCGATATTATGATCGTTGTTGCATATGGGCTGATTCTTCCCCAAACCGTATTAGATATTCCTCGTTTGGGATGTCTGAATGTCCACGGTTCATTGTTACCTAGCTGGCGTGGAGCTGCTCCTATCCAACGCTCAATTTGGGCAGGAAATCAAGAAACTGGCGTGACGATCATGCAAATGGATGCTGGGCTTGATACTGGTGATATGCTGTTGAAAGCCATTTGCCCAATTAAAAATGAAGATACCAGTGCCAGCTTATATGAAAAACTTGCCAATATTGGTCCTGAAGCTTTACTTGATACCTTAAATTTAATCACATCGGGAAAATGCCAGCCTGAAGCTCAAGATAGTTCTCTTGCGACATACGCTGAAAAACTGAGCAAAGATGAAGCAAAAGTAGATTGGAATTTATCAGCAATCCAGCTTGAACGTTGTGTTCGTGCTTTCAACCCTTGGCCGATGAGCTTCTTCTTAATAGATGATCACCCCATTAAGATCTGGCAAGCAGAAGCCATCACAGAACAAACTGATCAAGCTCCTGGAACAATTATCAGCGCAGATAAAAAAGGCATCCAAATTGCGACTGCCGATGGAATACTAAATATCACTCAGTTGCAGCCATCTGGCAAAAAAGCAATGCCCGCGGCCGATCTTTTAAATTCCAAACGTGAATGGTTTACACCAGGCAATAAAATCAACTAATACTAATTTGCCTGTATGCTAAGAGCATACAGGCTTCTTCCTATTTTAGGATGCTGACGACAGCCAGCTTTTTAACCATACCATGAAAAATACATACAACCTGCGAAGCATCGCTGCAAAAGCGATCACCCAAGTACTTGAACAAGGGCAATCTCTCAGCACCGTTATACCTGAAATACAACAAAGAATTTCTGACAAAGACAGGGCTCTGCTACAAGAACTCTGCTTTGGAGTTATGAGGACATTACCTCAACTTGAATGGTTTATTAGCCAATTAATGGCAAAACCATTAAAAGGAAAACAACGTATTTTCCACTACTTAATCATGGTTGGAATTTATCAGCTTATTTATACACGCATTCCTGCACATGCTGCGCTTGCCGAAACCGTCAATGGTGCGATTAACTTAAAACGACCCCAACTAAAAGGGTTAATCAATGGTGTCCTTCGCCAATTTCAGCGTCAACAACAAGAACTAATCGAACGAGTAAATAACCATATCAGCCAATATTTACATCCTAAATGGCTGTTAGAACGTATACAGAAAGCTTATCCACACAATTGGCAAAATATAGTGGATGCCAACAACCAAAAACCCCCAATGTGGCTACGGGTGAACCAACTCCATCATACGGCTAATGAATATCTCGCTCTATTAGAAGAGGAAAATATAGAGGCAAAATTAGATAAGGACCATCCTAACGCTATTCGCTTACTAAGCCCTCGTCCTGTAAATACCTTACCCGGATTTGATAAAGGATGGGTAACGATTCAAGATCGTTCTGCCCAAGGGTGTGCTGAGCTTTTAACTCCATGTAACGAAGAATCTATACTCGACCTTTGTGCAGCTCCCGGAGGAAAAACCACCCATATTCTCGAGATAGCACCAAAATCGAAAGTACTAGCTATCGATATTGATGAGCAGAGAATTAAGCGAGTGAATGAAAATTTACAGAGACTTAATTTACATGCCGTCGTAAAAACAGGTGATGGTCGTCTTCCACATGAGTGGGCTACAGGT
Source organism: Xenorhabdus entomophaga (assembly GCF_037996725.1). NCBI lineage: Bacteria > Pseudomonadati > Pseudomonadota > Gammaproteobacteria > Enterobacterales > Morganellaceae > Xenorhabdus > Xenorhabdus entomophaga. The sequence continues at coordinate 23,461 of NZ_JBBMXH010000052.1, read as the reverse complement.
GAACAATTTGATCGTATTCTCCTTGATGCACCGTGCTCGGCAACTGGAGTCATTCGTCGGCATCCTGACATAAAATGGCTACGCAGAAATGAAGATATAGAGCAATTAGCCACATTACAATCTGAAATTCTTGATGCTATCTGGCCATTTTTAAAGAAAAAAGGCACTCTGGTTTATGCTACCTGTTCAATTTTACCTCAGGAAAATAGTGAGCAAATTAAAGCATTTTTGGAACGCCATTCAGACGCTGCGTTATCATCAGAAACAGGCACACAGGAAAAACCAGGAACACAAATCATTCCAGAGATAACAGGTGGTGATGGTTTCTTTTATGCTAGGCTAACTAAGCAGTAATACTTCTCTCTCGCTCAATTGGAGCGGGAGAGTTTTGCCATTTTGCTAAAATATCAAGAATAGGAAAACAGCTTCTAATTGAGAAGAGAGTGCTATGAAAATAATTATTCTAGGCGCAGGCCAAGTTGGCGGAACATTAGCCGAAAATTTGGTTGATGAAAACAATGATATTACTGTCGTTGATACCGATACAGATCGTTTACGTCAGTTGCAGGATAAATTTGATCTGAGGGTTGTAAATGGTCATGGTTCTCACCCTAGAGTATTAAGAGAAGCAGGAGCTGAAGATGCTGATATGTTGGTAGCTGTGACAAATTCCGATGAAACCAATATGATTGCATGCCAGATTGCTTACTCTCTATTCAATACCCCCAATAAAGTCGCCAGAATACGATCATCAGAATATATCCGTGAATCAGAAAAATTATTCCAACCTGATCATATTCCAATTGATTATCTGATATCTCCTGAGCAACTGGTCATTGATTACATTTATAAACTGATTCAATATCCTGGCGCATTACAAGTTGTTAATTTCGCGGAAGGCCGAGTCAGTATTGTTGCAGTCAAAGCCTATTATGGAGGCTCGCTAGTAGGAAATGCTTTATCTTCACTTCGGGAGCATATGCCGCATATTGATAGCAAAGTTGCTGCAATATTCCGCCAAGACCGTCCAATTAGGCCACAAGGCTCAACAATTATTGAAGCAGGGGATGAAGTTTTTTTCGTTGCCGCATCACAACATATCAGGGCTGTAATGAGTGAATTACAACGTCTTGAAAAACCATATAAACGCATAATGATCGTTGGTGGAGGCAATGTTGGTGCAGGCTTAGCCTTACGGCTTGAAAAAGATTATAGCGTCAAACTCATTGAGCATAACCAAGAAAGAGCAACAGAGCTTGCAGAATTATTACATGATACCATCGTGTTCTATGGAGATGCTTCTGATCAAGAATTGCTGGCTGAAGAGCATATTGAACAAGTTGATGTTTTTATCGCATTAACAAATGATGATGAAGCCAACATTATGTCAGCAATGCTTGCAAAGCGAATGGGAGCGAAAAAAGCGATGGTTCTCATTCAACGCAGTGCATATGTTGATTTAGTACAAGGTGGGGTCATTGATATTGCTATTTCACCTCAACAAGCAACAGTTTCAGCATTACTTGGTCATGTTCGTAAAGCCGATATTGTGAGTGTATTTTCATTAAGGCGTGGTGTTGCGGAAGCGATCGAAGCCATTGCTCATGGTGATGAGCATACATCAAAAGTTGTTGGGCGTAAGATAGGTGATATTAAACTGCCACCAGGAACAACAATTGGTGCTATTGTCCGCAATGAAGAAGTCATTATTGCTAATGATTACAGTATCATTCAGCAAGGTGACCATGTAATCATGTTTATTACTGATAAAAAATTCGTTCCTGAAGTGGAAAAGCTTTTCCAGCCGAGTCCTTTCTTCCTTTAAAAACATCTTCCTCAGATTTATTAAACGGGTATCATCATTTAATAAGTTAGAAGGCCAATGATAACAACTTGAGAAAATTATTATCATTGGCCTCCCAACCACTATTTTTGCCGTGTTTTGCTTTACGATTATAACTTCCTTTACCTTTTTTGTTTTTTTCTACTCTCTGCCTAAATAAGGGATCATGCAGTAAGGCTTCTATAGCATTATCTTTGATCACACCTTTTTTATGGTGATAAGTTGTCATAATGACCTCTAAGAAAAGTTAATTTAAGAAATGTTTAATTAATTGAAATAATTATTTGATTAAAAAAAATGCAATTGTACTCTTAGCACTCAGAATAATAAAGAGAAATTATTTATTCGTTGCACCCTCTTCCAAAATTTCCAATATAGAACAATATGTACTCACATGTGCACTACCACAACACGCATCACTTAACATTTTCAGAGAATCACGCATTTTTTGCATTTCCAATAATTTTTCTTCAACTTCCTGTAGTCTTGAATCAACGATATGTTTCGATTCCTGACATGTGTGATGCTCAGGATCCACCCGAATAGATAATAATTCTGCAATCGCTTCTAATGTGAAACCCAATTGTTTTGCATAACGGATAAAACGTAATCTCTGTAGATCTTGTTTTGTATAAAGCCTATAACCGCCTTCTGTTCTTTCTCCATGAACCATCAGCCCCTGTTTTTCATAAAAACGGATAGTGTCTGGTGTAACACTTGCTAATTTAGCCAATTGACCAATGCGATACATAAGAGATACTCCCATCAAATAGAAAGTAGGAATAATTTTATCAGAATAGTCTAAGAGATCACCTACACAGAGAGGATTTGCAGGTTATTTGATAAGAAACAAGATAATGACAATTGAAAGAGAATTAACGAGCAATAAAAAACCGGGTATTATCCCGGTTTTTTACGCTCCTACAGATTACTCTGCAGATGCTGTTTCTGTCTGAGACTCAGCTGCGCGGTCAACAAGCTCGATGTATGCCATCGGTGCATTGTCACCAGCACGGAAGCCACACTTCAGAATACGAGTGTAACCACCTGCGCGGCTCGCAAAACGCGGGCCCAGTTCATTAAACAGTTTTGCCACGATCTCGTTGTCACGAGTACGGGCGAATGCCAGACGACGATTAGCTACGTTGTCGGTCTTGGCAAGAGTAATCAGCGGCTCAACGACGCGACGCAGTTCTTTCGCTTTAGGCAGAGTCGTCTTGATGATTTCATGACGAACCAAAGAACCTGCCATGTTACGGAACATAGCTTGGCGATGGCTGCTGTTGCGGTTCAATTGACGACCACTCTTACGATGGCGCATGACCTTATCCTTCTCAGTAAAACCTTAACCTGTGATCTAGTTATTCATCAGCAATACTTGCTGGTGGCCAGTTTTCCAGACGCATGCCCAGAGAAAGTCCACGCGAAGCCAGTACGTCTTTAATCTCAGTAAGAGATTTTTTACCCAGGTTAGGTGTCTTAAGTAACTCAACCTCGGTACGCTGTACCAGATCACCGATGTAGTGGATAGCTTCTGCTTTAAGGCAGTTAGCAGAGCGGACAGTCAATTCCAGATCGTCAACAGGGCGCAGCAGGATCGGATCAAACTCTGGCTTCTCTTCTTTAACTTCTGGTTGACGTACGTCACGTAAGTCAACGAAAGCTTCCAGTTGCTCAGCCAGAATGGTAGCTGCACGGCGAATCGCTTCTTCAGGATCGATTGTACCGTTAGTCTCCATCTCGATAACCAGCTTATCCAAGTCAGTACGCTGTTCTACACGAGCTGCTTCAACATTGTAGGCGATACGCTCTACTGGGCTATAGCAAGCATCTACTAACAAACGACCGATAGGGCGCTCATCTTCTTCCGAATGAATTCGGGCAGAAGCCGGCACATAACCACGACCGCGCTGAACTTTAATACGCATACTAATGGAAGCGCTTTCGTCAGTCAGATGGCAGATTACGTGCTGCGGCTTGACGATTTCGACATCACCATCATGGATGATGTCGGCTGCAGTCACAGGGCCAATGCCAGATTTATTCAAGGTAAGGATAACTTCATCTTTACCCTGAACTTTCACCGCCAGCCCTTTCAGATTGAGGAGAATCTCCAGGATATCTTCCTGTACACCTTCTTTGGTGCTGTACTCATGCAGTACACCATCAATCTCAACCTCAGTCACCGCACAACCCGGCATAGACGAAAGCAGAATACGGCGCAGTGCGTTGCCAAGAGTATGGCCAAAGCCACGCTCTAATGGCTCAAGGGTCACCTTGGCGTGCGTCGAACTGACTTGCTCGATATCTACCAGGCGCGGTTTTAGAAACTCTGTCACAGAACCCTGCATTGTGTCCTCTCTTTGGTGCTAAGCTTTACTTAGAGTAAAGCTCGACGATCAGGTGTTCGTTAATGTCAGCGGATAGATCAGTACGTTCAGGAATACGTTTGAACACACCTTCCATCTTCGCAGCATCAACTTCCAACCAAGTTGGTTTCTCACGCTGCTCAGCCAGCTCTAAGGCTGCTTTAATGCGAGCCTGCTTCTTCGCTTTTTCACGAACGCTGACTACGTCATTCGGGGATACCTGATAAGAAGCGATGTTAACAACGTGACCATTTACCATGATAGCCTTGTGGCTTACCATCTGACGTGATTCAGCACGAGTCGCGCCAAAGCCCATACGATAAACTACGTTATCCAAGCGACTTTCCAGCAAATTCAGCAGGTTTTCACCTGTGTTGCCTTTCAGACGGGTAGCTTCTTTATAGTAGTTACGGAATTGACGCTCCAAGACACCGTAAATACGACGAACTTTTTGCTTTTCACGTAACTGTACACCATAGTCAGACAGACGCGGTTTACGTGCGCCGTGCTGGCCTGGTGCCTGTTCTAATTTACACTTGGTGTCAATCGCGCGAACGCCAGACTTCAGGAAAAGGTCTGTACCCTCGCGACGGCTCAGCTTGAGCTTAGGACCCAAATATCTTGCCATTTTCTTTCTCCAACAATCCTAAAAACGAAGACGCATTAAACGCGACGTTTTTTCGGTGGACGACAACCGTTATGAGGGATCGGAGTCACATCAGTAATATTAGTGATGCGGAAACCAGCCGCGTTTAATGCGCGGATAGTTGACTCACGGCCAGGACCAGGTCCTTTAACCATAACTTCCAGATTCTTAATTCCGTATTCTTTTACTGCTTCGGCACAGCGCTCTGCTGCAACCTGGGCCGCAAACGGAGTAGATTTACGAGAACCACGGAAACCGGAACCACCAGCAGTTGCCCAACCCAATGCGTTACCCTGACGATCAGTAATAGTAACGATGGTGTTGTTGAAAGAAGCATGGATATGAGCCACACCGTCAGAGACTTGTTTTCTTACACGCTTACGTGCACGAATAGGTGCTTTTGCCATTATTCAATACCCCGATTATTTCTTGATCGGTTTACGCGGACCCTTACGGGTACGTGCATTGGTCTTAGTACGCTGACCGCGAACTGGCAGACCACGACGATGACGCAAACCACGATAGCAACCAAGATCCATCAGACGTTTGATACTCAGGGTTACTTCACGACGCAAATCACCTTCTACAACGTATTTAGCAACTTCGTCACGCAGCTTGTCAATTTGCTCTTCAGACAGCTCACTGATCTTAACATTTTCAGCAATGCCCGCTGCTGCACAGATTGCTTGTGAGCGGGTTTTACCGATGCCGTAAATCGAGGTTAACGCGATTACGGTATGTTTCTGATCAGGAATGTTAATGCCTGCTATACGGGCCACTATGCACTCCTACAATATTTATTCACTGCAACATCATTCTGAAAAGCCCGTTTTCAGGATACTCAAACAATGTTGCTGTCAGATAAAAAAGATTGGCTGGCTAATTTAGCCAGCTCAACCCAACTTTGCAAGAAAAATATGCGATTAATTAGCCTTGGCGCTGTTTGTGCTTAGGCTCTGCACTGCAAATCACACGAACGATACCGTTACGTTTAACGATTTTGCAGTTGCGGCATAATTTCTTGACGGAAGCACGAACTTTCATTTTTACTCTCCGTAACTTCTCAAGCAAACCTATTAGCGGTTATACCCTTTCAGGTTTGCCTTCTTCAATGCAGACTCATACTGACTCGACATCATTAGAGTTTGCACTTGAGCCATAAAGTCCATGATGACGACAACTACAATCAGTAGGGAAGTGCCACCAAAATAGAATGGAACTTTCATTGCATCACGCATGAACTCCGGGATTAAGCAGATAAAAGTAATATATAACGCACCAACTAGGGTTAAGCGAGTCATTACTTTATCGATGTACTTAGCCGTTTGCTCTCCCGGACGAATTCCTGGTACAAATGCACCGGACTTCTTCAGGTTATCTGCTGTTTCTCTTGGATTGAAAACTAAAGCCGTGTAGAAGAAACAGAAGAAGATGATTGCAGACGCGTATAATAACACATAAAGCGGTTGACCTGGCTGCAAATACATAGAAATAGTTGTTAGCCAATTCCAGTTTGCTCCGCTACCAAACCAAGAGGCTATGGTACCAGGGAACAAAATAATACTGGAAGCAAAAATTGCAGGGATAACCCCAGCCATATTCACTTTCAACGGTAAATGTGTACTTTGTGCCGCGAAAACTTTACGACCTTGTTGACGTTTAGCATAGTTAACAACGATACGACGTTGACCACGCTCCATGAAAACAACGAAGAAAGTTACGGCAAACACTAATACTGCAACCAACAGCAACAGGAGGAAGTGCAAGTCGCCTTGCCGAGCTTGCTCGATGGTGTGACCAATCGCAGGCGGTAAACCCGCAACGATACCAGCAAAGATTATGATCGAAATACCGTTACCAATACCCCGTTCAGTAATCTGCTCACCCAGCCACATCAAGAACATGGTTCCCGTGACCAGACTTACAACAGCCGTGAAATAGAATGCAAAACCAGGATTAATCACTAAGCCTTGCATTCCAGGCATATTCGGCAACCCAGTAGCAATACCGATTGACTGGAATATTGCCAGCACTAATGTGCCATAACGGGTGTACTGACTGATCTTACGACGACCAGCTTCCCCTTCCTTCTTAATCTCTGCTAAACGGGGGTTAACCACAGTTAGCAACTGGATAATAATCGACGCAGAAATATACGGCATTATCCCCAGTGCAAAGATAGAAGCACGGCTTAAAGCACCACCAGAGAACATGTTAAACATTTCAATGATGGTGCCTCTTTGCTGCTCGAGCAATTTGGCAAGCACAGTGGCATCAATACCAGGGATTGGAATAAAAGAGCCAATACGGAAAACAATTAGAGCTCCAATGACAAACAAAAGTCTGCGTTTTAACTCGCCTAATCCGCCTTTGGCACTTTGAAAATCTAATCCTGGTTGTTTAGCCATCTGTTACTTATTCCTCAATTTTACCGCCAGCAGCTTCAATCGCAGCGCGGGCGCCTTTAGTAACACGCAAGCCACGCACAGTTACTGCGCGATTGACTTCGCCAGAAAGCATTACTTTAGCGAATTCAATTTGAGGGCCAATAATGTTAGCAGCTTTCAGTGCATTCAGATCGATAACATCGCCTTCAACACGAGCAAAATCAGACAGACGAATTTCTGCAGTGATCATTGCCTTACGTGAAGTAAAACCAAATTTTGGCAGACGACGATACAGAGGCATCTGGCCGCCTTCAAAACCGCGACGAACGCCACCGCCAGAACGAGACTTCTGACCTTTGTGACCACGGCCGCCGGTTTTACCCAGACCAGAACCAATACCGCGACCTACACGTTTAGGCGCGTGCTTGGCACCTTCAGCCGGAGACAGAGTATTTAAGCGCATCTGTTACTCCTCAACTTTAACCATATAGGAAACCAAGTTGACCATACCGCGAACAGCTGGTGTATCTTCACGTTCAACTGTATGACCAATGCGACGCAGGCCTAAACCAGTCAGAGTTGCCTTGTGTTTAGGCAAACGACCAATTGAACTGCGAACCTGAGTGATTTTAATAGTCTTAGCCATGGTCATTACCCCTGAATTTCTTCGACGGATTTGCCACGCTTAGCTGCGACCATTTCTGGAGACTTCATGCTGTCTAATGCATCCAGAGTTGCACGAACCACGTTGATTGGGTTAGTGGAACCATAGGTTTTAGCCAGTACGTTACGAACTCCAGCCACTTCCAGAACAGCACGCATCGCACCACCGGCGATGATACCTGTACCTTCATGGGCAGGCTGCATGAACACGCGGGAACCGGTGTGTGAACCTTTCACTGGATGGTACAGAGTGCCGCCGTTAAGTGCGACGTTTTTCATATTGCGACGTGCTTTTTCCATCGCTTTCTGGATCGCTGCCGGAACTTCGCGTGCTTTGCCGTAGCCAAAACCAACGCGACCGTTACCATCACCAACTACAGTCAGTGCTGTAAAGCTGAAAATGCGGCCACCTTTAACGGTTTTAGATACGCGGTTTACCGCGATCAGCTTTTCCTGCAGTTCGCCAGCTTGTTTTTCGATGTGAGCCATCTTACACCTCTACCTTAGAACTGAAGGCCAGCTTCACGGGCAGCATCTGCCAGTGCCTGGACTCTACCATGATATTGGAAACCAGAACGGTCAAAGGACACATCTTTAATGCCTTTTTCCAGAGCACGTTCAGCAACAATTTTACCAACTAATGCTGCGGCTTCTTTGTTTCCAGTAAATTTCAGTTGTTCACTGATAGCGTTTTCTGTTGTAGAAGCGGCCACCAGAGTTTCAGAACCATTTGGTGCGATAACCTGCGCATAAATATGGCGAGGGGTACGATGTACCACCAGGCGAGTTGCACCCAGTTCCTGGAGCTTGCGGCGTGCGCGGGTCGCACGACGGATACGAGCTGCTTTCTTATCCATAGTGTTACCTTACTTCTTCTTAGCCTCTTTGGTACGCACGACTTCATCGGCGTAACGAACACCCTTGCCTTTATATGGCTCAGGACGACGATAGGCACGCAGATCTGCCGCAACCTGACCAATCACCTGCTTATCAGCACCTTTCAGTACGATTTCAGTTTGTGATGGGCATTCCGCAGTTATGCCTTCTGGCAGTTGATGCTCGACCGGATGCGAGAAGCCCAAAGACAAGCTAACTGCATTGCCTTTAACTGCTGCACGGTAACCAACACCTACCAGTTGAAGTTTCTTAGTGAAACCTTCGTTAACACCGATAACCATTGCATTCAGCAAAGAACGAGTAGTACCCGCCTGTGCCCAAGCATCAGCGAAACCTTCGCGAGGTGCGAAAGTCAGTTGGTTATCCGCATGTTGAACTTCAACTGCGTTGTGGATTGTACGACTTAGCTCGCCGTTTTTACCCTTAATCGAAATAACCTGACCGTTGAGTTTAACCTCTACGCCGGCAGGAATGACGACGGGTGCTTTTGCAACACGAGACATTCTTTCCTCCCGAATTAAGCTACGTAGCAGAGAATCTCGCCACCCAGACCAGCCTGGCGAGCTGCACGATCAGTCATTACACCTTTAGAGGTAGAAATAACAGCGATACCCAAGCCAGCCATAACTTGTGGCAGCTCATCTTTTTTCTTATAGATGCGCAGACTTGGGCGGCTTACACGCTGAATACTTTCTACAACAGCCTTACCTTGGAAATATTTCAGTGTTATTTCCAGTTCTGGCTTGGTGTCGCCTTCGATTTTAAAATCTTCAATGTAACCTTCTTCCTTCAGCACGTTGGCAATTGCCACTTTCAGCTTGGAGGAAGGCATGGTGACCGCAACTTTATTCGCGGCCTGACCGTTACGGATACGGGTCAGCATATCCGCGATCGGATCTTGCATGCTCATCTGTCTTTACTCCCGTGATTCAATTGGTGACAATTACCAGCTAGCCTTTTTAAGGCCCGGGATTTCACCGCGCATAGCGGCTTCACGGACTTTAATACGGCTCAACCCAAACTTCCGCAAAAATGCATGCGGACGCCCAGTCTGACGGCAGCGGTTACGCTGACGGCAAGGGCTGGAATCACGTGGCAGTGTTTGCAGCTTGAGAACAGCATTCCAACGGTCTTCATCAGATGCATTCACATCAGAGATGATCGCTTTCAGTTCAACGCGTTTTGCGAAGAATTTCTCAGCTAATTTCGCACGCTTTACATCACGCGCTTTCATTGATTGCTTAGCCATGAGTACCCTGCCTTACTTGCGGAACGGGAAGTTAAACGCAGCCAACAGTGCGCGGCCTTCATCATCAGATTTCGCAGTAGTGGTGATAGTAATATCCAAACCACGTACACGATCCACTTTATCGTAATCGATTTCAGGGAAGATGATTTGCTCACGAACACCCATGCTGTAGTTACCACGTCCATCAAATGATTTAGCGGACAAACCACGGAAGTCACGGATACGTGGTACAGCAATAGAAATCAGGCGCTCAAAGAACTCCCACATGCGTTTTCCACGCAGGGTTACTTTACAGCCGATTGGATAGCCCTGACGGATTTTGAAGCCTGCAACTGACTTGCGAGCTTTGGTGATCAATGGTTTCTGACCAGAGATTGCTGTCAAATCAGCTGCTGCGTTATCCAGCAGTTTTTTGTCAGCGATCGCTTCACCAACACCCATATTCAGGGTGATCTTCTCGACCCGAGGGACTTGCATGACAGAATGGTAACCAAACTGAGTCATCAGTTTCTGGACTACCTCGTCTTTGTAGTAATCATGCAGTTTCGCCATCGTATACTCCAAATTACTTGATAGTTTCGTTATTAGACTTGAAGAAACGAACTTTTTTGCCGTCTTCGAATCTAAAACCTACACGGTCAGCCTTGCTGGTTGCTGTGTTAAAGATCGCAACGTTAGAAACATTGATAGCTGCTTCTTTTTCAACGATGCCACCTGGTTGGTTCAGAGCCGGAACTGGCTTCTGATGTTTTTTAACCAGATTGATACCTTCAACAATAATTTTACCAGAAGAAAGAACCTGTTTTACTTTACCGCGCTTACCTTTGTCTTTACCGGTTAGCACGATAATTTCGTCATCACGACGGATTTTCGCTGCCATTGTCTGCTCCTTAGAGTACTTCAGGTGCCAGAGAGATAATTTTCATGAACTTTTCATTACGAAGTTCACGAGTTACCGGCCCAAAAATACGCGTACCGATAACTTGCTCACTATTGTTGTTCAACAATACGCAAGCGTTGCTATCGAAGCGAATGACAGAACCGTCCGGGCGACGAACACCCTTCTTGGTGCGCACCACTACCGCTTTCAGGACATCACCTTTTTTCACTTTACCACGAGGAATTGCTTCCTTGATAGTGATCTTGATGATATCACCGACGTCTGCGTAGCGACGGTGCGAGCCACCTAGAACCTTGATACACATTACGCGACGTGCACCGGAGTTGTCGGCCACGTTCAGCATAGTCTGTTCTTGGATCATTTTAGTGCTCCGCTAAATGTCAACTACTACTGAGCCACTTTATTTTTAAAGAGGCCGTTTCAATATCCCATACTACGAGGGCGCGGCATTATAACACCACATCTTCGCGATGGACAGAAAAATAAACGGCCCTGTTTTTCTGAGCCGTTTATTTCGTACGATACAGCGATCTATTATAGAACCGCTTTCTCTACAACGCGAACTAAGGTCCAAGATTTAGTCTTAGACAGTGGACGGGTTTCGCGGATTTCCACTACATCACCAATTCCACATTCATTGTTCTCGTCATGTACGTGCAGTTTGGTCGTACGTTTGATGAATTTACCATACAGAGGGTGTTTCACCTTACGTTCAATAGCAACAACAATGGATTTTTCCATTTTGTCGCTAACAACACGACCTTGCAGAGTACGGATTTTATCGGTCATTACGCACCCGCCTTCTCAGTCAGTAAAGTCTTAACGCGTGCAATATTACGACGCACTTGTTTCAACAGGTGAGACTGTTGCAGCTGGCCACTCGCCGCCTGCATACGCAGATTAAATTGTTCGCGTAACAGGTTCAGCAGCTCAGTGTTCAGCTCTTCAACGCTTTTTTCGCGCAGCTCTTGTGCTTTCATTACATCACCGTCTTAGTTACAAAGGTGGTTTTGATAGGCAGTTTCGCTGCTGCCAGCTTGAATGCTTCACGAGCCAGCTCTTCAGGTACACCGTCCATTTCATACAGGACTTTACCGGGCTGGATCAAGGCAACCCAGTATTCTACGTTACCTTTACCTTTACCCATACGCACTTCGAGTGGCTTTTCGGTGATCGGTTTGTCTGGGAACACACGGATCCAGATTTTACCTTGACGCTTAATTGCACGGGTCATAGCACGACGTGCCGCTTCGATCTGACGAGCAGTCAGACGACCACGGCCCACAGCTTTCAGACCGAAAGTGCCGAAGCTAACATCCGCACCCGCAGCCAGACCGCGGTTGCGGCCTTTGTGCACTTTACGGAATTTCGTACGCTTTGGTTGTAACATCAGCGACTCTCCTTACTTGCGGCCTTTACGCTGCTGCTTTTTAGGTTGAGCAGCCGGTTTTTCCGCCTGTTCAACTGCAGCCATACCACCCAGAATCTCACCTTTGAAGATCCATACCTTAACGCCGATTACACCATAAGTGGTGTGCGCTTCAGAAGTATTGTAGTCAATGTCCGCACGCAGAGTATGCAGAGGCACACGACCTTCACGATACCATTCAGTACGCGCGATTTCAGCACCGCCCAGACGGCCGCTTACTTCCACTTTGATACCTTTAGCGCCCAGACGCATTGCGTTCTGTACAGCACGCTTCATAGCACGACGGAACATAACACGACGTTCCAGCTGTGAGCTGATGCTGTCAGCAACCAATTTTGCGTCCAGTTCAGGTTTACGCACTTCGGCAATATTAATCTGCGCAGGAACGCCAGCGATATCCGCTACAGCCTTACGCAGTTTTTCAACGTCTTCACCTTTTTTACCGATTACAATACCTGGACGAGCAGTGTGAATGGTCACACGGATGCTTTTCGCAGGACGTTCGATAACGATACGTGAAATAGATGCTTTAACCAGTTCTTTGTTCAAGTACTGGCGAACTTTAAAGTCGCTGTCTAGGTTGTCAGCGAATTCTTTAGTATTCGCATACCAGGTAGAGTTCCAAGGTTTGACAATTCCCAGACGAATACCATTAGGATGTACTTTCTGACCCATTGCTAGTCTCCAGAGTCTCAGCGATCGGACACAACCACAGTAATGTGGCTGGTGCGCTTCAGGATACGATCTGCGCGGCCTTTGGCACGAGGCATAATACGCTTCATAGTTGGGCCTTCGTCTACGAAAATTTTCGTGACTTTCAGATCATCGATGTCAGCGCCATCGTTGTGTTCTGCGTTAGCAATAGCAGACTCAAGTACTTTCTTCACTAAACCAGCAGCTTTCTTGTTGGTATAGGTCAGAGTTTCCAGAGCTTGCGACACTTTCTTACCGCGGATCAGGTCAGCCACAAGGCGAACCTTCTGAGCAGAAGAACGAGCGTGGCGATGTTTAGCGATAGTTTCCATCTCTTCCTCCTACCTTAGCGCTTTTTAGCCTTTTTATCGGCCGCATGGCCGCGATAAGTACGGGTCGGCGCGAATTCACCCAGTTTGTGACCAACCATTTCGTCGGAAACAAAAACTGGAACATGCTGACGACCATTATGGACAGCGATGGTCAAACCGATCATGTTAGGAAAGATCGTTGAACGACGGGACCAAGTCTTAATAGGCTTTTTGTCTCCGCTTTCCACCGCTTTCTCTACCTTCTTCAGCAAGTGCAGGTCAATAAATGGACCTTTCTTGAGAGAACGTGGCATGGCTTATCCTCTAATTATTTTTTAGAACGGCGACGTACGATGTATTGATCAGTACGTTTGTTGCTACGGGTCTTCTTACCTTTGGTCTGAATGCCCCATGGAGTTACAGGGTGTTTACCAAAGTTACGACCTTCACCACCACCATGTGGATGGTCTACTGGGTTCATCGCCGTACCGCGAACGGTAGGACGGATACCACGCCAGCGGCTTGCACCAGCTTTACCCAGAACGCGCAGCATATGCTCTGCGTTACCAACTTCACCTAAAGTAGCACGGCAGTCAGACAGCACTTTACGCATTTCACCAGAACGCAGACGCAGGGTTACATAAGAACCGTCACGTGCAACGATCTGAGCATAAGCACCTGCTGAACGAGCCAGCTGGCCACCTTTACCTGGTTTCATTTCTATGTTGTGAACAGTAGAACCAACCGGGATGTTGCGCATTGGCAGAGCGTTACCTGCCTTGATTGCTGAATCAGCACCAGACTGGATCTGGTCACCTGCTTTCAGGCCCTTAGGCGCAAGGATGTAACGACGCTCACCGTCTTTATACAAAACCAGTGCGATGTTTGCTGAGCGGTTTGGATCATATTCCAGACGCTCAACAACAGCAGGGATACCGTCTTTGTTACGTTTGAAGTCAATCAGACGATAATGCTGTTTATGGCCACCACCGATGTGACGAGTGGTAATACGACCATTGTTGTTACGACCACCAGTTTTGTTGTTTTTTTCCAACAACGGAGCATAAGGCTTACCCTTATGCAGCTCAGGGTTAACCACTTTAACAACGTGGCGACGGCCCGGAGACGTAGGTTTACATTTAACAACTGCCATTGTTCTTTACTCCTCCGACTTACTCAGCGCCGCCAACGAAGTCCAAATTCTGGCCTTCTTTCAGGGTGACGTAAGCTTTTTTCCAGTCGCTACGACGACCAATACGCTGACCGTGGCGTTTAACTTTACCTTTAACCAGCAAAGTGTTTACACCTTCAACTTCAACTTCAAACAGTTTCTGTACGGCAGCTTTGATCTCTGCTTTAGTCGCGTCTTTCGCAACTTTGAGAACGATGGTGTTGCTTTTTTCCATCGCTGTAGAAGCTTTTTCAGATACGTGCGGCGCGCGCAGTACTTTCAGCAGACGTTCTTCACGGATCATGCCAGCATCTCCTCAACTTGCTTCACAGCTTCAGCAGTCATAACCACTTTGTCGAAGGCGATCAGGCTTACTGGGTCGATACCTGCTGCATCACGAACGTCAACCTTATACAGGTTACGAGCTGCTAAGAACAGGTTCTCATCAACTTCACCAGTGACGATCAGCACGTCTTCCAGAGCCATTTCTTTCAGTTTCTGTACCAGCAACTTAGTTTTAGGTGCTTCAACAGAGAACTTCTCGACAACGATCAGACGATCTTGACGTACCAGTTCAGACAGGATGCTTTTCAGAGCACCGCGGTACATCTTTTTATTAACTTTTTGACTGTGGTCCTGTGGCTTCGCTGCGAAAGTTACACCACCAGAGCGCCAAATTGGGCTCTTAATAGAACCAGAACGCGCACGGCCAGTACCTTTCTGACGCCATGGTTTTTTACCTGAACCAGAAACTTCAGCACGAGTTTTCTGAGCACGAGTACCTTGACGAGCACCCGCTGCATACGCAACAACTACTTGATGCACAAGCGCTTCATTGAAATCACGCCCGAAGGTAGTTTCGGAAACAGTCAGCGCGCTTTGCGCGTCTTTCATTACCAATTCCATTCCTATCTCCTCGACGTTACGCCTTGACAGCCGGTTTTACGATCAGGTTACTGTTCGTTGCACCTGGAACAGCACCTTTGACCAGCAGCAGGTTACGCTCAGCGTCAACACGTACTACATCTAGACTCTGAACGGTTACACGCTCATTACCCAGTTGGCCTGCCATTTTCTTGCCTTTGAACACCTTGCCGGGAGTCTGGTTCTGACCGATAGAACCTGGAACACGGTGGGACAAGGAGTTACCATGGGTAGCATCCTGAGTACGGAAGTTCCAGCGTTTAACAGTACCCGCGAAACCTTTACCTTTAGATGTACCAGTAACGTCGACTTTTTTAACGTCAGCGAAAATTTCAACGCTAATGCTTTGACCTACAGTGAACTCTGCTTCGCCTTTTGACAGACGGAATTCACGCAGGATGCGACCAGCTTCAACGCCAGCTTTAGCGAAGTGACCTGCTTCAGATTTATTAACGCGGTTAGCTTTTTTGCTACCAGTCGTTACCTGAATTGCACGATAACCGTCAGTCTCGTTGCTTTTAACTTGAGTAACACGGTTATCTTCGATTTCGATAACAGTTACAGGGATTGAAACGCCATCTTCTGTGAAGACGCGAGTCATTCCCACTTTTTTACCGACTAAACCAATCATTGTTTCAACCTCTCAATCGTTCAATGACCTGATTAACCCAGGCTGATCTGCACGTCTACACCGGCAGCCAGATCCAGACGCATCAGTGCATCAACGGTTTTCTCGGTTGGCTCAACGATGTCAACCAGACGTTTGTGAGTGCGAATTTCGTACTGATCACGCGCATCTTTGTTAACGTGCGGTGAAATCAGAACGGTAAAACGCTCTTTACGAGTCGGCAGCGGGATCGGACCACGAACCTGCGCACCAGTGCGCTTAGCGGTCTCTACGATTTCCGCAGTTGATTGATCGATCAAACGATGATCAAATGCTTTCAGGCGGATACGGATTCTTTGGTTCTGCATGAGACCAGAGCTCCAACTATTTTATAAACGTAAATGATTACTCCTCGCACCCATTTCGATTGATAGGGGAGTGTAATCGTTCAATGTGTAACTCCCATATCGGGAGTATTTTAAATGGCGGTAATTTACCGCTCATTACTGATAAAATCAGTCCTACTAAGTAGGTAAGCTCGCGCATTATACGTGAATTTACTCACAAAGCAAGATTAAGGATGAAATCTATTCAAAAAATACACACCGGAAGGGGAAAAAAGGATAAGCGCCCTATATACAGTAAATTATAGTTATAGGGCGGCAAATTATAGCTATTCTTCTTCAGCAAGCTGAGATTGAATGTAATTTTGTATGCCAATTCTAGATATGAGTTCAAGTTGAGTTTCCAGCCAGTCTATATGATTTTCTTCATCCGTAAGTATCTCTATCATCATGTCCCGGCTGACATAATCATGAACTGAATCAGCATATGCGATGGCTTCTCTCAGATCTTTTGTGCCACGTAATTCTAATTCGAGGTCAGAACGTAGCATCTCTTCTACATCTTCACCTATATTGAGTTTGCCCAAATCTTGTAGATTTGGTATCCCTTCCAGGAAGAGAATACGCTCGATAAGCTTATCTGCGTGCTTCATCTCGTCAATGGATTCGTGGTACTCAACGTTATTTAATCGCATCAATCCCCAATTTTTAAACATTCGGGCATGTAAAAAATACTGATTAATAGCGACAAGCTCATTACCAAGAAGTTTGTTCAGATGTGCAATTATCTTTTTATCACCTTTCATAACAATTTCCTCCGCTTCCAGTAACTATAGTGTAGTACTCGTTTAGCAGAGTAATTGCAAGAAAATTGGATCTATTTTAAGCAACATTATTTATTGGGTGCAGGAGGGCAATCTCCTCATTCATGATTTCACGTGCCTGACGTATGCATTTTCCGCAATCACTTCCTATAGGAACAAAGTCCCTCAGCTCTCTGATAGAACGAACATGTCGCTGATGAACAGCGTTGCGTATGGTTTTATCACTTATTGCATTACAGAGACAGACATACATGGAAGCACTCTTCTAGCTATTTATATTACACTCTTGATAACTATTTAGTTCAGATAAAATAGCTACACTTAACGTTGGTTACGTTTATAAAATAAACGGTACCAGAGCATAGTAAATAGAAATAAGTCTCATTTCAATTATTGTTTTTGTTCTTCCTTGAGATAAAACAAAGCCACCATAATTGGTGGCTAAAAATAGAAAAGAGGAGCCAAAGCTCCTCTTTCGTTATAATCTTTTGATAATCAAAGATTAAGCAATAACTTTAGCAACAACACCAGCGCCTACAGTACGGCCGCCTTCACGGATTGCGAAACGCAGACCTTCGTCCATTGCGATTGGCGCAATCAGGTTAACTACCATGTTGATGTTGTCACCTGGCATTACCATCTCTACGCCTTCTGGCAGTTCGATAGTACCGGTTACGTCAGTTGTACGGAAGTAGAACTGTGGACGGTAACCTTTGAAGAATGGAGTATGACGGCCACCTTCATCTTTGCTCAGGATATACACTTCAGATTCGAACTGAGTGTGTGGGTGGATAGAACCTGGTTTCGCCAGAACCTGACCACGCTCAACGTCATCACGCTTAGTACCACGCAGCAGAACACCCACGTTCTCACCCGCACGGCCTTCGTCCAGCAGTTTGCGGAACATTTCAACGCCGGTACAAGTTGTTTTAGTGGTTTCTTTGATACCCACGATTTCGACTTCGTCACCCACTTTAACGATACCACGCTCTACACGACCGGTAACTACGGTACCACGGCCGGAGATGGAGAATACGTCTTCGATTGGCAGCAGGAATGGCTTGTCAATGTCACGCTCTGGTTCTGGGATGTAGTTATCCAGTGCTTCAGCCAGTTCAATGATTTTCGCTTCCCACTCTGCTTCGCCTTCCAGCGCTTTCAGAGCAGAACCACGGATGATTGGCGTATCGTCGCCTGGGAAATCGTACTGAGACAGCAGCTCACGTACTTCCATTTCTACCAGTTCCAGCAGCTCTTCATCATCAACCATGTCACATTTGTTCAGGAATACGATGATGTATGGAACGCCTACCTGACGACCCAGCAGGATGTGCTCACGAGTCTGTGGCATTGGGCCATCAGTTGCAGCAACAACCAGGATCGCACCGTCCATCTGAGCAGCACCGGTGATCATGTTTTTCACGTAATCGGCGTGGCCTGGGCAGTCAACGTGCGCGTAGTGGCGAGTAGGGGTATCGTATTCTACGTGAGAAGTAGAGATGGTGATACCACGTGCTTTTTCTTCTGGTGCGTTATCGATCTGATCGAATGCACGAGCGCTACCGCCGTAAGTTTTCGCCAGAACAGTGGTGATTGCAGCAGTCAGGGTAGTTTTACCGTGGTCAACGTGGCCAATAGTACCAACGTTAACGTGCGGTTTTGAACGTTCAAACTTTTCTTTAGACATTAGGTTGTCCCTCTAAGACACGGAATCGGTGGCTTCACCACATCAACCAAGCAATTGCTTGTTAGATATTTGCAGGAAGAAAATCAGGAGGCAGAACAGGAAAGGTGGTGCTGATAGGCAGATTCGAACTGCCGACCTCACCCTTACCAAGGGTGTGCTCTACCAACTGAGCTATATCAGCACATCTTGGAGCGGGCAGCGGGAATCGAACCCGCATCATCAGCTTGGAAGGCTGAGGTAATAGCCATTATACGATGCCCGCGTGAACTCGGCTACCTGACTTTAATCAGCTGTACATTGTATCTCAAGTATTTTGTCTGGAGTATAACTCGAGCAGAACACTCAAGATGAAAACTGGTTAATGGTGGTGGGGGAAGGATTCGAACCTTCGAAGTCTGTGACGGCAGATTTACAGTCTGCTCCCTTTGGCCGCTCGGGAACCCCACCTTTCCAAATTTTTAATGGTGCCGGCACCAAGAGTCGAACTCGGGACCTACTGATTACAAGTCAGTTGCTCTACCAACTGAGCTATGCCGGCATCAAGTGCTGCGCATTCTAGGTAGTGTTGGCTTCCGATGCAACAAAAAAATTGTTTTTTTTGTTCTTTCGCTCATAAAACAAGCGCTTTTGATGATATTGATGTTTTTTTCAATAATTTTAGATCAAACATTAAACAATAAGATTTTATAGAGAAGGAATACCAAAATGTATTTGCTGATCATTTCTTGCAAATTTTTCGCGTCACCTTGATTTTTTCTTTTAAAAACGAAGAATGACCACTGAAAACAGTTGTTGAACTGGAACATTTTTTTTTACATTTTTGTATTTCCCATCAAAAAACTTACTAAAATCATAAAAAATTCTACGCCTGTGATAACTCAATCGATATGATGAGATTTATTTTTTGTCGGATACGGCTGTTCTCAACAACCTGTCCAACCTGCATAGACAGGCAAATGTTGGCTTATGAATAATAAAGAATCTTTTTTAACAACCCCATATTTACAATTTGATCGTGAACATTGGGCAACATTGCGTGACTCAGTGCCATTGACATTAACAGAAGAAGAAGTCGCCGCTTTAAAAGGCATTAATGAAGAAATTTCAATAGATGAAGTGATTGAAATCTATCTTCCATTATCACGCCTACTCAATTTTTATATAAGCTCCAATTTACGGCGGCAAGCTGTTCTTGAACAGTTTTTAGGAACAGCTAAACAAAAAATACCGTACGTTATTGGTATTGCTGGCAGCGTTGCTGTGGGAAAAAGTACCACTGCACGCTTATTACAAGCATTACTAAGCCGCTGGCCTGAACATCGCCGTGTTAAGCTAGTAACAACAGACGGCTTTTTGCACTCTAATAATGTATTGAATGAACGTGGCTTAATGAAAAAGAAAGGATTTCCTGAATCCTATGATATGCGCAACTTAGTCAAATTCGTTTCAGATATCAAATCAGGCGCGGAGAAAGTCACTGCTCCAGTATATTCTCACCTAAGTTATGACATTGTTCCTAACGAACAAATTATCATAGAGAAACCGGACATTCTGATCCTTGAAGGCTTGAATGTACTACAAAGTGGTATGGATTATCCACATGAGCCACACCATGTATTTGTCTCTGATTTTGTTGATTTTTCTATTTATGTTGATGCATCAGAAGAATTACTTGAGCAATGGTATGTCAGCCGTTTTCTCAAATTTAGACAAGGTGCTTTTGCCGATCCAGATTCTTATTTCCACAATTATTCCAAGCTCACGACAGAAGAAGCGATAAAAGTTGCATCCAGTATTTGGCGGGAAATTAATGGATTGAACTTACAGCAAAATATTTTACCGACAAGGGAACGTGCTAGCTTGATTATGACAAAAGGTGTCAATCACACAATTGAAAATGTCAGATTAAGAAAATAAAGCAAACAGCCGGAAATATTTCCGGCTTCAACACTCAACAGCCCCTCAAGGATATTTCACCGCCAATGTAAGGTGTAATAACACCATTAATATCAAGTAAAAGTGCCCCTTGTTGATCAATTCCACGGGCTATTCCATGAATTTCCTGCTCACCAATAATTAATTTCACTGAGCGATTAATAAAATTATCTAATTTAAGCCATCTAGGGATAAACGGTGATAATCCTTCATTTTCAAATTGAGTTAGTGTTTCTTTAAGCTCAGCAATGATTTCAGCAATCAATTTATTCCGCTCAATTGTCATTCCTGCTTGCTGTAAATTAGTCCACCGTTGATTAATGGATTTCTGTTGCTCACTACTCATCGAAATATTAATACCTATTCCGATAACGATCTGAGCAGCATCACCAGTTTTGCCAGTCAATTCAACTAGTATTCCCGCAAGTTTTTTATCGTCCAAATATAAATCATTTGGCCATTTTACTTTTACTCTTTCAGCAGCTCCCTGACGATTAAGAACTTCTGCAATTACAATTCCAACAACCAAGCTTAAACCAATTGCAGCAGCAGGCCCTTGTTCCAAACGCCAATACATAGACAGATATAAATTTCTGCCAAAAGCAGAAACCCACTGTCTACCACGACGCCCCCGGCCAGCATATTGATATTCTGCAATACAGGCATCGCCAGAATCGAGCTCTGATAACTTATCTAACAAATATTGATTTGTAGAATCAATAACAGGTATAACTTCAATCCGGTCACTTGGGTGATAATTTGTAATAGCATCTTTATCAAGAAGGTTCATTGAAGCAGGAAAACGATAACCCTTCCCCGGAAGTGTTAAAATTTCCACACCCCATTCGCGAATGGTCTGGATATGTTTATTAATCCCCGCCCGACTCATTCCCAATTCTTGCCCAAGTTGCTGTCCTGAGTGAACCTCACCATCAGACAATACTTTAATTAATTTTAATGGAGTACTAATATCTTTCATGAAATACATTCCACTGCGTCTATCTCACCTTCACTGCCAATGAAGCGTACTTCAGGCTCTAATAAAATATTAAATTTTTCTGCTACTTTGTTACGCACATGTGCAGCCAAAGCAATAATGTCCTGCCCCTTTGCATTTCCTGTATTAATTAATACAAGAGCTTGCTGTGTATGCACAGCGGCATCACCAATAGAATAACCTTTCAAATGACATTGATCGATAAGCCATCCTGCAGCAATCTTTACACTATATTCATTATGATGATATTGAGGACAATCCGGATATTCAAATTTAATTTTTTGCGCCAATTCAGACGGTACAATTGGATTCTTGAAGAAACTTCCCGCATTACCCATCACCACAGGATCCGGTAATTTACTCTGACGCATTGCACATACAGCATTAAATATTTTCTCTGGAGTCACATCTTCTAGTGAGAACTGCGCTAAACCACCATAAGTTAATATTGGTTCCCATGCCTTATTCAAACGTAAGCCGACTGCTGTAATAGCATAATCATCTTTATATTTATGCTTGAAGATGCTGTCTCTATACGCAAATTCGCATTCATTTGCCATCAAACGAATTGAGTTACCAGTTTTCAATTCAACAACATCCACATACTCACAGACGTGTTTAAATTCAACTCCATATGCTCCAATATTCTGAATAGGGGCAGAACCTACATTTCCTGGAATTAATGCCAAATTTTCTAAACCATAAATCTGCTTCTCGAATAAATAAGTAATCAGATTATGCCAATTTTCGCCTGCACCAACATGGATATACCATGCAGTCTCTGACTCTTTTATATCGATACCAAGAATACGGTTCAGAATCACTGTACCTTTAAAATTTTCGGTGAAAAGGACATTACTTCCCCCTCCCAATAGCAGAATCGGATGATTTTTTCCCATCGCTTCTTGCCATAAGAACAGAAGTGATTCAACAGAAGTTGCTGTACCAATATGATCGGCATAGGCTGAAACGCCAAATGTATTAAACGCTTTTAGTTGGGTAGATTGACAGACAGACATTCACTTCAAGCTCAATAGATAATTTGAGCCGTAGTCTATCAGACTCTGCATTTGAAAGATAAGTAGGTCGTTTTCTAATACCTATCTGTTGATGGAAATACAAAAGTGTTAGAAATGCAAAAGGCCACTCATTTGAGTGGCCTTTTGACTTGGTATTAAAGCTTGGCAGTTCCCTACTCTCACATGGGGAGACCCCACACTACCATCGGCGCTACGGCGTTTCACTACTGAGTTCGGCATGGGGTCAGGTGGGACCGCCGCGCTATTGCCGCCAAGCAAATTCTGTTTTATTTGCCGAACATATTATTCATGGTGCTGATACCCAGATTCGAACTGGGGACCTCACCCTTACCAAGGGTGTGCTCTACCAACTGAGCCATATCAGCAAATGCTGAAATAAAAAGTGTTGCCAAATGGGCAACACTTATAAATTGATGTCTGGCAGTGCCCTACTCTCACATGGGGAGACCCCACACTACCATCGGCGCTACGGCGTTTCACTGCTGAGTTCGGCATGGGGTCAGGTGGGACCACCGCGCTATTGCCGCCAGACAAATCCTGTATT
>NZ_JBBMXH010000051.1:0-30643 GCF_037996725.1 Xenorhabdus entomophaga | reverse complement strand
CACGATTGACGCGATGGGCTGCCAGTACAAAATTGCTGACCAGATTGTTGAGAACAAAGCCGATTATGTGCTGGCGTTAAAAGGCAATCAGGGTGAGCTTCACGACGATATCAAACTCTTTTTCGATACGCAGTTGGCGAACAATTTCGCCGGAATGTCTCACGCGAAAACGCAGCGCGTAGATGGTGATCATGGACGTATAGAACAGCGCCAGTTATGGCTGGTTAATGATATCCATTGGTTGCGAGAGCGGCATCCTCACTGGCATACACTGGGGGGTATCGCCGTTGTCGAGTCCTGGCGTGAGGTGCAGGGAAAATCAGCGAGTTATGAAAGACGCTACTATATCACCAGTCACCGTGAGAAATCGGCTGAATTTATCGCGTACGCGATACGCAGTCATTGGCATATTGAAAATAAGCTGCACTGGCAACTGGACATGAGTTTTGGTGAAGACAATATGCGTCTGAGAAGTGGTCATGCGGCTGAAAACCTCGCCTTAATGAATAAAATAGCGCTTAACCTGCTGAAGAATGAGAAAACCGTTAAGGTCGGCGTGAAAACCAAGCGCCAGAAAGCCGGATGGGATAATAGCTATCTGCTGAAAGTCCTTACGGTGGGATTTACGTCAGTATAATTTAGACCCGTTTGCCCTGCCAAACGTTCCAGGTCATGCTCCCAATGATTAGGTAATATGATAAACTCCCCACTTTTTGTTATGGATGAGAGATAGCTAAAGTTGATGTGGTTTGTCGGTACTGTCACAAAACTGAAGAGGTTAAAGGGCATGGAAAAGGGCGCACTGGGCATCCGCGTTATCACTGTTATGCTTGCCGTAAAACCTTTCAACTGACTTATACTTATCAAGCCTGTCAGCCCGGCATGAAAGACCAGATTATTGATATGGCCATGAATAACGCTGGTGTCAGGGATACCGCTCGCGTCCTGAAGGTCGGCATTAACACGGTCATTCTCACACTAAAAAACTCACTCCCAGAAACATAACTACGCTGCCGCTTGCAGGGGGTGATATTCAGATTATCGGTGAAATAGACGAACAGTGATGTGATGGACGCCCCCCCTTTTTCCGAGGCAAACAGGGGCATCCTGTTATCCGGTGTACTGAATTTCGGGAGAACACATCATGAATACGATCAAAGTGGTTGGCATTGACCTTGCCAAAAGCGTTTTTCAGGTCTGCGTCTGGATGGCGGACGGTTCCGTTGCCTCTAACAGAAAGATTTCACGGCAAAAATTTCTTGATGCCGTACGGGCTTTTCCGCCGTCAACCACCATTGCCATGGAAGCCTGTGCCACTTCTCATTATTGGGGCAGAACACTACAGGCAATGGGTTATACCGTCAGGCTCGTCCCCACTCAACATGTCAAGGCCTTTAGCCACCATCAAAAGAACGATACCAATGATGCACTGGCTATCTGTGAGGCAGCCTGTCGTCCGGGTATCCATTTTGTCCCAGTTAAAACAGTGGAACAACAAGATATCAAAGCACTGCGCAGCGCCCGGCAGCTCATGGTGGAACAACGCACTGCGCTTGCCAATCAAATGCGCGCTTTTCTGGCTGAATTAGGACTGATTATTCCTGTTGGCATCCAGCAACTGCAACAGCATTTGCCAGATATTCTAGAAGATGAAAGCAACGCCTTGTCTTCCGCCCTGAGGCGCCTGCTTCATACCTTATGGGAAGATCTGCGTACCCTGAATAAGCACATTCATGATATGGAGAAAGAAACTGCGGCCCTGTCCCGCCAGCAAGTGGGCTATCACTTCCTGCTTACCATTCCCGGTGTTGGACCTCTCATTGCTGCTGCCTTCGTGAGTGAAGTCAGTATCCCCCAGTTTGCCAATGGCCGACAACTTTCTGCCTGGTGCGGGCTGGTTCCCCGGCAACACAGTTCCGGTGGAAAAAGTCGTCTCTCTTCCCTGAGCAAACATGGCAACTGTCATCTCCGAACGTTAATAATCCACGGTGCTCGTGCCGTAATGCGCTGTGCACAAAAACGGGATGATTGCTTAGGCGAGTGGCTGAGAGCATTGATTGCACGATGTGGATTTCTGAAAGCCACGGTCGCCTTGGCCAACAAGCTGACCCGAATTATCTGGAGTATCCTGAAGGATAACGTGGATTTTAATATGAAGAAAGCTTTTGCTATCAACTAATTGAATGACTTGAAACAGACGCTTTAACTGAGTTTGCAAGCACTGGTGAGAAAACGGCTACCGTCCCTGTCATAGCCTGAGAATGACCAAGGCAGTCACATGCCCGAACAGTGATAAGGAAACAGGGTGCGGACAACATCATGGCGCGGACAAATGAGTTCATTATGACGCCGGATATATGGCAGCAAACCGTATCAATTTAGTGCTTGTACAACCGGGGGCGTCCATATATGGCTCTGGTATGCCTGGGAACTCAACCTGAAGCGGGTAGTGGCACATGTTTTTGGTGATCGTAGCCGGAACACGCTGAAAAAACGGCTGGCACTCCTGTCTCCTTTTAACATTCAGTTCTACTGTACGGATGATTATGCTGTTTACGATTGCCTACCTGAGGAAAAACACCTCACGGGAAAGAAATTTACCCAACGTATAGAAAGAACCCATCTCACCCTGCGTATTCGTATAAAAAGGCTGAGTCGAAAAACGATAGGCTATTCCAAATCTGAAGAAATACACGATAAAGTGATAGGAACGTTTATTGAGCGTGAATACTACTTTCTCTAAGCAATCTAACCATTGGAAGCATGACCCCAGAAATTGGGGCATTTGCACACCGGGTTAATATAACAACTGACCACCCTTCTGAAAAATTGCACTTTTTAGTCGAACCCGCCACACTAATGAATCTCTTTCTGCTTCAACCATTGCATAAAGCCTTCAATGAATACTTTTGTTTTTAACGGTAATAATCGTTGTGGGAGTGTCACTATATAAGCATTTCTCGGGTATGGATTATCAATTATCCACTCAGGAAGCACTTTTTGTAGCTGCCCCTTAGAGAGATAAATACTAGCAATGAATGTCGGAATAAGGGCAATTCCCATTCCTTGAAGAATTGCATCTAACATTGCATCACTATTATTAATGATCAACCGTGGCGTTAAAGATACTCTGATGGCCTCCCTTCCATTTCTGAAAACCCAGCCACTATACATTTTTTGTTCATCAGGAAAAAAAATATTGTGTTCAATGAGTAAGCAAGGATCCTGAGGAAGTTTTTGATGATAGTTTATTGAACAAACAAGAATATAATCAATAGACATTAATAACCTAGCAACCATATTTTCTGGAGGGGTTTCAGTTATACGTAATGCCAGATCAAACTGATCATGTGCAATATTCACAATATTGTCGGTAAGAAATAATTTCACATTAATATCACGATAATCCTTCAGAAAATCAGATAAAAATGGTGTAAGTAATATTTTCCCTAACGTGTTAGGTGCCGTTATTCTTAGAATTCCTCGAGGTATATTACTAAAATTTTCTGCCTGTGAAAATAAGTCATCAGTTGCAGAAATAACGTTTAAAGCATAGTGATATATCTCCTGACCACACTCAGTTACTCGCAGTCTGCGTGTTGTTCGAATAAGAAGACGTTGCTTTAGTTGTATTTCAAGACGATCAATAATCCTGCTGACAGATGATGGAGACATAGACATCATTCGAGCTGTTGCAGAAAAGCTTCCTGTTTCAACTGTCTTAATAAAGACAAATAGGGCTGGAATAAACCCAGTTAATTCATTTTTGTTCTTCATGCATAAGTCTTTTGCAGATGGAGCATCTGGTCAAATTATCATTTAATCTTATGATACTCAATCATCAAGAACATATAATTATTAATGAAAACCCACGTAATTAAATTAAGAGGCTTAACTATGAGTGCAGGAGCGGTAATCCAGAGAATTAAAACCCGTGATGTATTAAATGTTGGGGTAAGTCTTGGTTTCATTGGGTTATCTTTTCGTGAGAGTAATAATTCCGATTGGGAAGGATTTGATATTGATTTAGCTAAAGCTGTTGCAATTGCTGTTTTAGATAATAGCGAAAGAATTAACTTTATTCCACTACAATCAGGTGATCGTTTTCAGGCATTAAAAGAAAATATCATTGATTTGGGGTGCTTCAACGCCAGTATAACTTTCCAACGCGAGATTGCACATTATGTCAGTTTTGTCCATCCTATGATGTTTGATGGTGAAATTTTAATGACACATATGGATAATCTAATAGATGATATACCTGAAGCTAAAGCAACTAAGAAACGTTGTATCGCGGCTATGAAAGGTTCTACGACACAGGAAAATCTAGAACGTTATTTTGGCGAATTAGGATTAAGCTGTGAAATTAAGCTCTTTGAATCTCCTCAACATGCACGAGAAGCCTATCAAAAAGATATATGCAATATTTATTGTTTAGATTCATATTTGCTTTCTGGAGAACGCATACAACTCGAAGAAAAAGAGAAACATATCTTGCTGAAAGATAGAATTTCTTTAGAAGCTATGTCACCGACAGTATCATCATATGACCCATTATGGCACTCGGCAGTAAGTTGGGTTATGAAATCTTTAATTGAAGCAGAAAATTTGGGCATAAACAAGCATAACATATATGAAAAATATAATATATCTACAGGATACCTAAATAGATTTCTTAAACCATCAAAAGAACTCTGCAATAAATTAGGTTTACAAACAGAGTTTACTTATAAAATAATAAGTGAAATTGGTAACTATGGTGAAATATTCGAACGTAATTTAGGAAAAAATTCCATATTAAATCAAGAAAGAAGAAAAAATAAAACATGGGCAGAAGGTGGTATGCTTTACTCCCCACTATTCATCTAACATTTAATTCATTATTAATACACTAAGGGGATTTTTAATGAGTAAAATAACTTTTGATAAACATCAGAAAATACTATTATCTGGAAACCAAGTTGATAATTTTGGTTATTTGGAATGTATAGATGGCAGTTTCGATATTGATATTGTGAAAAATATAATATTGAATGGAAATTATAAAGGAAACGTATTGTATATAATACGAAATTATGCTGATAAGAATATATGTTCAAGAATCGCAGACTCTTTTGACAGGGAAGTAAAAAAAAGCGGTGGTAATCGACCAGATGATGGTTTTGTTTTAACTAATCAAATCGGTGCAACGCAATTTGCCCGCAGCGGAGAACAATATACAGAAGAAGTAAATTCTCTAAATCAGGAAATTATGAATTTACTTTCGAGTGTTAGCCATTCTGAAGTTGATTATTTATTTTTCAATAAAACTTTAGAAACTATATTTATTCAAGATAATATTCATTTTGGGCCTGCGAGATTTAAAAGCTCATATTCATGTTTTGCAACTTTTCGTCGCTGGTTGGATAATGGGGTTATGTCTCTGATGCCTCACGAAGATAAAGCACAACTAAAATTTGCTGATATGGATAATTTTGAAATTGGAGCAGCTGAGACAGTGACAGCATATAATGTATGTTTAGAAGCCGCAACAGGTGGAGGTGAATTACAAATCTGGAATCTATCACCGGACGATGAATGCAGAAAACGACTAGGTGTTACTGATACTGGTTACCCATATCCTCCCGAAATGTTAACTAATATTGAACGCCTGTCAGTAAAGTTAAATGTTGGCGATATCTACTTCATGAATGCATGCTATTTACATGGAGTTAGTAGTGTTAATCAAGGACATAGATTAACTGCGGGACGTTTTATAGGGAAATTAAGTGATCAAAAAGTAATATACTGGACATAAATAATTATATTAAATATGGAGTAGATTAAAATGACTAACTATATAAATCACCTTTCTTCAGAAGGTTACTCCTATATTCCAGGTGAATATTATACAAACCTAAATGAAATTAATACATATGTTAAAAATGATTATCTACAAGAATTAAGAAATGGGTATAATAACTTAACTTTGGATCCATATTCTTTAGGTAATCGCTTGAGAGGGTACTCTCAATGTAAACGATTAGAGGATGAAACATTAATATTTGGTCATTTTACACCATATAAACAAACAAAAAAATATAATCCTGACACAGGAGATATTGTTCGAAACTATCCACTTTTACCTAAATCCATAACAGAAAATATTATCTTACAGTTTTTATTAAAAGATGACATTAGATTTATAGAAAAATATGGAAAAATTGGAAAGTTAAATAATCTAACTATTGGGATTCATCTTTTTAGATATCAAGCAAAATTTGATTCGCCGGCATACAGCTCTCCTGTCTGGTTACATAAAGATGATGAAGATGTTGTTTTTGTTCATTTAATTAACTCATCTTCCAATATGTTAGGCGGCGATAACCTTATTGCAAGTACTCCTAAAAAAATTGAAAGGGTGCTTCGTTTACAGAACCCTTTTGATACTCTAGTTGTCAACCATGATAAATACCATGCTGTAACCCCTGTTGGCTGCAGTATAAATGGAGAAATTGCAACAAGAGATATTATTTTAGTAACTTTCCAAAAAGTTGATGGGTAAGAAATATGAATTACGGAAAAATTATTGTGACAGGGAGTTCCAGTGGAATAGGCAAGGAGATAGTTAAAAAATTTCTTGATGACGGATATGATGTTGAAGGTATAGATTTATCTGAGAATGAACCATTTTCACATCAAAACTATAAACATCATCAACTAGATGTGACTAAATTTCATCAACTGGAGTATTTAATTAATAATATAGAGTATAGTAATGAAAATAATGTGCTAGTCAATTGTGCAGGTACTAGAGAGATCTGCCCTATTGATGAATTAACATTATCTCTGTGGGAAAAGATTTTCTCTGTTAATGTTACTGCCAGTTTTTTATCAGGTAAATATTTTTGTCAAAATATTATAAAAAGAAAACTAAATGGTTGTGTAATAAATATAGCTTCAGTATCTGGATTATTAGGAGAGCCTAACCGTACTGCTTATGTAACATCTAAGCATGCAGTAATAGGGCTGACTAAACAATTAGCTTTAGAATATGGCCGTTATAACATCAGAGTCAATGCTATTGCCCCAGGAGTTATTAGAACACCTTTAACTGAAAGCTACTATCATGACAAATTTCAGTTAGAAAAAATTTATAAGGGGCAGTTTTTACCCTCTCTGGGAATACCTGAAGATGTAGCTCAAGCAGCATATTTTTTAGCATCAAAAGGTGCCAATTTTATCACAGGATCAATATTAGTTGTTGATGGAGGTTGGACAATCGGAAAAGATCTTTAGTTTATAGTAATCATTATCTATCTTGTTTCATTAATTAGGAGGTGATTATGCCCGAAGGATATATTTTAATTTTAGGTGGTGAGTTCTCTTTAAGAGAGCGTGTACTTGCAGGAGCACTACGAGCTTCTGGAGGAATGCGCATTATAACCATGGCTAAAAATAGAACAAACTCAGTTATCAAGTTTTTTGATGGTTACTTATCAGGAGATGTAGCTGATGCACAACAAGTGCTTAATAGAGTAATAGAGCATGAAAAGGAAACTGGTGAAACTCCTGTAGCTGTTATTCCTATGAATGATTTCACTGTACGAGCATCAGCACTCTTAACTGAGCATTATCATTTGTACGGGAATGATACAAAGGTTATTGAACGATGCCGCAATAAATATTTAATGAAAAAAATACTTAAAGAGTCCGGACTCCCCGTCCCTGAGTTTGCAGAATTTCGAAAATTAGATGAACTGAAAAAACACATTTCTAATATTGGTCTTCCTGTAGTGATTAAACCAAGTGAAATGGCAGGTAGTTTAGGAGTGATTAAGATATCTCGCGAAGAAGATATCGAGGCTGCTTTTTCTCAGTGTGTGAAAGATGTGATCTCACTTAATGGTGAAGCTCATGCCCCTGAAGATCTTTTTCTGGTTGAGGAATATATAAATTCAATACAAGAAGTCAGCGTGGAAGTAATAAACCAAGGGGATTATCACGAAGCATTAGCAGTAACTGATAAATATTTGGGTGACGAACCACATTTCGTCGAAATTGGGCATAGCATGCCATCTGTTTATAATGATGATCATGAATTAAGAAATATTGCTATTCGCTCCTGTGAAGCTTTAGGCATTAAGTTTGGAATTGCTCATTTTGAAGCAAGAATTACTCCCGAAGGAGACGTAAAAATTATTGAAGTAGGTGCTCGAACAGGTGGAGATACCATTATGGATCTTATTGAAAGAACATATGGTATCAATCCATATGAATTACATGTAAGTAGTCACCTAAATAAACTTAGCACTGATTCATTTATACTCCCTCCTAAAGGATTAAGTGCTGTTGCCTTTATTAAAGCAAAAGAAGGAATTATTGAGAAAGTAATATTACCTTCATCACTTCCTGAATATATTACTAATATGCAGGTAACTGCTAAACCTTTGGATATTTCATATCCTCTAGTATCCTGGAAAACAAGAGAAGGATCCATTGAATTTTTCTGGAAAAATCGGAAGCCAGAGAAAAACTTTAGAGAGCATGTTAATATTACTAAACGATATTCAGAATCATTATTTACTTTTAAACAATGAGTCATGAGCCGTAAATACGGCTCTATATTATCAGGTGGATACAATGAATAATAATGAGTTTGGCCTAAACCGTTTTATCTGCTCTCGCTTTCTTGGAACATTATGTGACCAATTTTTACTTTTTGCAGTACCACTAGCAATACTTCAGGCTACGGGCTCATTAATGTTCGCTTCTTTAGCCTTTGTGATTGAATGGTTGCCTCGTCTGATTTTTTTTCCCTTATCTGGATTTATTGCCGATCGGGTCAATCCCAAATCAATATTTTTTAATGTTGAAATTGGACGCACTTTACTAATGCTAATTGCATTTTTTGTGCTATTTTTTTATCCAAAAATGACATTCCCTGTGTTAGCGATAATGATGGCACTACTCTCTATTGCTTATGTTCTCAATTTTGTATCGACAGAATCTCTCCTGCCACGAAATCTTCCTGCTGAAGAATTACCTAAAGCACTTTCTATGGTTCAGGGAGTTGATCAAATTACTCAGATTCTGGGGCCAACGCTAGCAGCCATAATATCTCTATATGGTGGTATTCATGCCATATTGGTTGTTGCAGGAGGCCTTTTTGCTATTTCAGCAATCAATTATCTTTTTCTTAAATCACGTAATATCAATGTTAAAGATAAGCTAAGTTTCACGTCCTTGATTGACTCTAATAAGCTAGGAGCAAAAGTACTTTGGAAGAATAAGATTCTTCTGCATCTGTGTGGATTAACATGGGTTGTTAATCTAGTATATGGTGCAGCCTTGGTAGTGAGTGCGGCGGTAATTCTCGAAGAATTTCATATGGCTGAACGCTATTTTGGTATTTTGCAATCTTCGGCAGCCATAGCAACAATTATGGCTTTCTTTTTTGTTCCCCGATTTGTCAAGCGCTTTGGATTATCAGCATTAGGAACAATTTCTTTTTGTGCAATGATCTTGGCTGGAATATTGATGACAGTTTCCGTCTATTATGTCATGTATCTTTTTGGCTACGTAATATTGATGGCTTTTGATGGTGTGTTTAGCGTCTATTTACGATCCGTCAGAAGTCAAATAATTCCTCAAGAACACCTCGGAAAAACAACTGGTTTAATTGGACTAATGAATATGTCTTCTGTCCCTGCAAGTGGTGTTGCAGTCACATTTTTAGCCAGCTATTTCAGTCCACTGGAAATTATAGGGATTATCCTCTCATTCGCTTTTATTATAGGGATTGTTCTGATTGTTCTGGGCCGTCGTGTTTTTGGGTATAAAAGTTGGCTACCGCCAGTGATCACCACCGAGTGAGTAAAAAGATCCCATTTTTATGGGGGGGAATGAATGACATACTTCTTTTTTATTCAAAGCACCAAGTACAATTCCACAACAACTCCCCCTCTATCATTAACCATCAATAAAATCGCCTTTTGTAAATACTAACAATAAAGTATGTTATTAACCCGGTGTGCAAATGCCCCAATTTCCATCATGCAGCATAATAAATTTTGGGATGTCGGAAAAAGCGGGCAACATGTGTATTTCTTCTTTGCAGCTTTCTGAGATGGCTTTTTGCCTTTCCTTCTAATTCTTGCTGATTTCTTGCGGGTGATGAGTGACGAAGGGCACTTTTCAAATCGCCATTAAGGTATTCATCGGGATTTAACTTTGGGGAATAGGCAGGGCGCGAGCATACTCTGATTAATATTCATCCAAAGAAAACTCTGGCTCGATAATCATCACACCAACCCGAAACACGTTTCCACCTGTTGTTTCCCACTAAAAAAACCTCAATATCGTGGTTCCTCATGGCTCGATTACCAAAGAAAAAAATAATACAAGTTGGTAAAAAAACGCCGTTGGACACAAATTATTATCCAGTTGTTTTTATTAAGAAAGTTTCAACATTAAGTCAGAAAAATCTTTTTTCTCTAAGTAATCACAAGTGCGAGTGAAGCCCAATTTTTAATAAATTTTAAGTTTATTTAGTGGAATAAGTAATATTAAGTGATATTTTTTAATGAAAATATACTAATTTGACAATAATTATACACTAAAATGTTCAAATCTATTTATGTAAGTCAAATCAATAGAATTTTATTAAAAAACAAAACATTTTATATCAAACTGTAAACATAATCCTACATAATATAACCTAAGTCAAATTTCATTACATACTACAAAACATTTATCTTAAGCAATTATAATATATGAATTTTTTTTGTTATTCATACATTTTATTGCGTCAAGATATTATCATTGGTTAAAAAACGTCAATTGATGTTAATCAATTTTTGCAAGATTGCACAGCATTAATATTTCAAAATCATTACATATCCAAAATTTAATTCCATTTAATAACGGCATAATGGATTATAAATCTAAACTGGACAGTTTGATATATTTTGTCCAGTTTATAACCTCAAGAAAGTCACCAATAAGAACTATATATGCTTATTAATATAATATTAGTAATAAACTTATCATTAGTTGCGTATTTACCTTATTTATTGACTATAAAATTATTAAAAATCAATTAGTTGAGTTATTAATTTTTATAAAAACCCACAAAGTGAAAATTAGGAGAATATGAGTTATCTCTCACGTAAGGAAAACAAAAATGTGTTGTTTAGCCTACGTCAATCAAGCAGCCGAGAGATGCAGAGATAACAACAGAACAAAGAAACGTAATTCGTATCATGGAAGAACACACCTTATCTCGGTGAAGGACCATTTTTTTACAAGATGTTAATAAAAAGGTCATGTCATTAAAAAAACAAGACGAATGTCAGAAAACAAAACGGCGAATTAGGTGGTAACAATAGGCTTACCGTGAACGGTAGTGAATCCGTCAAGGCAGGCTCTATTTTACGGGCAACCATCCTTGATGACGCCATAACTTACTGACTTAAAAAGGATAAAATATGGAAGATGCGAACTTATTAGTCGGAAGACGTATTCAAACCAAAAGGAAAGAATTGGGCATTACGGCAACAGCTCTGGCAAAGCAAATCAGTATCAGTCAACAACAACTTTCACGTTACGAAAGAGGGACAAATCGAATTAATTTAGCCCATCTTGTTGTTATTTCAACTATATTAGATACCCCAATTGAGTGGTTTTTTGAAGAGTGCTTCCAAAAACACAAAAAAGAGGATAACACCGTTAATAAACTCGCGGATCAATATATTCCCATTGCTGAAACAATTATAGGGAAGAATGGTTGTTAAATGGGACAAGATAAACGCGTCAGAAGCCTGTTATGAGACTGATTTAATTGTTCGCATTTAAGGCTTCTGACCCTTGTTAGTCAGTATTTCTGTATTGTGTATTTCACTGTCAAGAGTGTTCAATAATCCCAATGACATCCATAACAAATCGCTTGATAATTCTCAGTTCTTCCGCAGAATAACTTTCCAGTTTTTGTAACCACCTTGCTTCCGCTTGTTGATGCAATTTCTCATGGAGATCAAATAGTCGCCTCCCTTCGCCAGTAAGTCTGAAATAGGTCTCTTTCTGGTTATCCACCATTTTCAGTTTCTCAACCAGAGAACGTTGAAGAAGTTTTGCACACACTTTTGAAATCGCCCCCTTAGTCATTTTCACCGTTTGACTGATAGCGGTGATATTCAATAGCCCAGATTCCCCGATACACTGAATGACATGTAATTCAGACAGTGAGTAATCGCTGATTCCATACTCACGGAGCGTTTTTTCATCATGTCTTTGCTTAATATTGTCTCTCAGATGTATCAAGTGGTTAACGGCGGCAAGGATCTCGCGTTGGTGGACTGTGCTGTTAGTCATTTACGATTATTTCTCAGGAAACTATTTCCGACATCATAGCAAAAAAAGAAAAAAAAGAGCTTTACAAAATCTGCCAATTTATTAATCTCCATATTGTTTCCTTGGAAACAATATGGAGAAAAAAATGAATAAACGTATTTCAGCCCGTAATGTAAAAATGGTCTTCTATCTGGTGTGCTTCAGCGCCCTTTTAGGCTCTCTGGCTCAGAATATTTATGCTCCCGTTATTCCTACCGTCAAAGAGTTGTTCAATACTTCCTTGCCGTTAGTCAATCTCACTGTGTCAGCATTCACATTCGTTTTAGCTTTTATGCAAATCGTATATGGCCCACTCGCTGATCGAAAAGGCCGCAAAGCGATTCTGCTGCCTGCCCTTGCTATCTCCATTATCGGTTCAGTCGGCTGTGCCATGACGTCCGATATTTATTGGCTGATTTTCTTTCGGATAGTGCAAACTATTGGAATTGCCGCCATTCCAGTTATTGCTGCGACAATTATTGGCGATCTTTATGAAGGACAGGATCGTGCAAAAGCCATCAGTACCTATCAAATGTTATTAACACTTGCCCCTGCGTCAGGGCCATTGATAGGAGGCTATTTAGCTGAATTAGATGGATATGTTGCTATTTTCCAGTTTATTGCCATTATTGGGGGATTGATATTCATCGGAAATTTGTTTTGGTTACCGGAAACTAAACCTGAGCAACAAGAAGGCCATCAAAAAACAGCCTTTCACTTCCGTAAAATTCTATCCGACCGCACCACGCAATCCGTTTTCTTCGTCAGCTTTATGCTGTTCTATTGTTATTTCTGCTTTCTGACTTTTTTACCCATCATCTTAAATAATGAATATGATTTCAGCCCTGCTGATATTGGTTGGATGTATCTTCCCATGTCTTTGGCAATGGTTGCGGGCAGTTATAGCTATCGCTTGATTAATCATCGGTTTTCTAAAGAAAATGGGCTTATTATCAGCAGCTTGCTAAATTTGCTCTTAATCCTGCTTTTTGCCATAACATACCAATTTGGTATTCCCACTTTCATCATTGTCACAGCTTTTTACGGTTTTACTTTGGGGCTATCAACACCTACACATGCCACCTTGCTGTTGGCAAAATTTGTGGAAGAGCGAGCAACTGTGATTGGGCTTTATAATTTCATCAGGTATACAGGTATGGCTATTGGCCCAATGGTTGGTAGTTTCTTGTTATTCAATAATCGCTATGAATGGATATTTTTAGTGGGAGCCTTGTTATTTGCCTTGGCTATTGGTTTTACTGCCATTATGACGCATTGGCGCGATAAACCATAAAGCACTTCTCAGCCGATGGCGATCCACATCCAGCGAACTTCATCGGCACGCTGTACCACCAATTTTGTGCCTTGCAGTGATAGCTGAATTCCCATCATAAGAGCCGCCAGAGTCAACAACATTACCGCAGCAATAATGGCATTAACCCAGTTGGTTTTTTCCATACTTTTTCTACCTCAGGGCGACCTAAAATACCTGTCGGCATCACGAGTATATCGATTTCATCAGAGGAATTTTGCAAAGAGGCTATCGCAAAAGGCTGAGAAAGGAAGGTTCCGGTTTTCATGCAGGATTCAATAACGTAGCATTCAATGAGACATCGCCCAAACCGCCGCAACGTTACGTGCTGTTACCCGCAGATTTTCCGCCCCTTTAGCAAGAGCCTCAGACAGGGAACACGCTCCCGGTACGATAGAGAATACGGCATCCAACCCATGTTGGTGCACTACATCGTAATCCTGGCTCATTCCACCCACTAGAGCGATAGTAGGAATACCAAACTTTTTGGCAACTTTGGCAACGCCAACAGGCGTCTTACCCTGTATCGTCTGCCTATCTATACGGCCTTCTCCCGTAATGACCAAGTCTGCTCCCTGAACAGCTTCTTCTAATTTTAACGTATCAATAACAATCTCAATGCCTGACTGCAATTTCGCTCCAAGGCAACCCAGCAAAGAAGCGCCCATACCTCCCGCCGCTCCCGCACCTGCTTCATCGATCACGTTTTTTCCTGTTAGCGATTCAATCTTCATCCCATAATGAAGCAATGCAGAATCCAACGCTTTCACCATCTCCGGCGTTGCCCCTTTTTGTGGGCCAAACACCGCTGATGCACCTGATTCTCCACATAGCGGATTATTCACATCACAAGCCACGGTGAATTCAATTTGACTAACGCGAGGGGCAAGATCTGTTAAATCAATTCGTTCCAGACGAGTTAATGCTGCGCCGCCAAATGGCAGGGTTCGGCTATCCCCATCCAGTAAATTTGCCCCGAGTGCCTGCATCATACCTGCACCGCCATCGTTGGTCGCACTGCCGCCAATGCCTAAAATCAGTTTCTGTGCCCCCTGCTCCAACGCAGCCAGAATAAGCTCACCCGTGCCATAGCTTGTCGTGATCAAAGGGTTACGCTGTTCTACCGGCACTAAATGCAAACCCGAAGCGGCAGCCATTTCAATCACCGCCGTCTTTCCATCACCCAATAGACCGAAAAATGCTTCAACAGGTTGCCCCAACGGATCGGTAACGGTACATGTAATATATTTTCCTCCTGTTGCCGCAACCAGTGATTCCACTGTTCCTTCTCCACCATCTGCCATCGGCAACTTAATGTAATCCGCCTGCGGGAAAATTTCCTGAAATCCCTGCTCTATCGCTTGCGCCACTTGTAAGGCGCTCAGGCTTTCCTTAAATGAATCAGGAGCAATCACAATTTTCATGACAAGTTCCTCTATCGCTTTGGGAATGTTTTCTGACATCTCTAACCAGCAAAACCGAATATGCCAAAGATAAAAGAATTCATATCTGAATAATAGAAACACATACCTGAAACTCAATATTACTTTGTGCCATTTTGCGCGCATAAAAAAAGCGATAAATAAATTATCGCTTTTTTCACTAAAAGTATGTGTAATTACGCTTCGATAGCCAACCGCAATTTTTTCATTGCGTTTTTTTCCAGCTGTCGAACACGCTCAGCAGATACACCATATTTATCTGCCAGTTCCTGCAAGGTGGTTTTGTTGTCATCATCCAGCCAACGAGCCCGAATGATGTCCTGGCTACGCTCATCCAGCCCTTCCATCGCTACAGAAAGTTTATCCGCAGCGTGGCTTTCCCAGTTATCTTCTTCAATGCCATCAGCAAAGTCAGAAGCTTTGTCCTGCAAATACAGCACCGGAGCCACGGGTTGGCTATCGTGATTGTCATCATCAGAAGACATATCAAATGCCATATCCTGCGCTGACATACGGGATTCCATCTCTCGGACGTCTTTGCTGGTCACACCCAGTTCTTTGGCGACCAGATCAACTTCATCCTGATTGAACCATCCCAGACGTTGTTTCGCCTTGCGCAAATTAAAGAACAGCTTGCGCTGGGCTTTTGTCGTTGCGACTTTCACAATACGCCAGTTACGCAATACATATTCATGGATTTCTGCCTTAATCCAGTGAACGGCAAAAGAGACCAGACGCACACCCACTTCCGGATTAAATCGACGAACCGCTTTCATCAGGCCAATATTACCTTCCTGAATTAAATCCGCCTGTGGCAGGCCATAACCAGCATAGCTGCGAGCAACATGAACAACGAAGCGCAGGTGAGAAAGAATCAGCTTTTTCGCTGCATCCAGATCCCCCTGGTAATGCAGCCTTTCTGCCAGTTCCTTCTCTTCCTCTGCGGAGAGCATAGGATAAGCATTGGAGGCACGGATGTATCCTTCCAAACTACCTTGTGGAACTAGTGCCAAAGTTTGCATTTCTTTTGTCATTCAAATTCTCTCAAAATCAGATTCAAATTGATGGCTTTTGAAGTTTGCCCGAATCTACCCATAAGGTTTCTTCAAGCCAAAGATACGTCTATTTTACCATCATAGAGATCATATTCAAATTGTCTTGATTGTATGGAAATCAATACAAATCTGTAACGGTGATTTCGACAGCGATTCAGCCCAAAAGTTCACCGCAAAACCCGAAGATTACTTTATTCGGGCCTGAAGCGACGCAAATGCTGAATTGTCGCAAACCACGCGGCAATCCAACCGATCATACCCGAAATCAGCACCAACAATAGTGATTCATCCCATCCCAATCCATGCAGCTTAAAACTCGTTCCAAAAACGCTCGCCACTTCTGTGACAACATTGGCAAGTTTCCACACCAGCAGGGATGAGAGAATTAAAGAAAAAATCGCACCTAACATCCCCAGCAACGCGCCACCATTGAGGAAAGGTCGCAGAATAAAGCCGTCCGTTGCCCCAATCAGTTTCATCACGTTAATGGTTTCGCGGCGGCTGAAGATGCTCAACCGGACGCTATTACCAATAACCAAAAGCAGGGCAACCACCATCAAAGCACCTATCACGGCAGCAATCCGGCCAATCAGTGTGGTCAGCGCTGTCAGGCGGGAAAACCAGCTCTCATCCACTCTGACTTCTTCAATGCCTGCAATCCGGGAGACTTGATCGCGCAATGTCGTTAATGCTTGTGGGTCTTGGAAATTCAGTTTGGGAGAGACGATAGCAACCGCTGGCAGAGGATTTTCCTCCAACATATCCAAGGCACTGGCAAAACCTGACCATGCACGGAATTCACTCACCGCTTCTTCGCGGGAAAGGTAATTCACCGATTTCACGCCTTCCAGACCTTTCAGCTGATCAATTACCTGTCTGGCACTGTTGTCATTCAACGATTTATCCAAATAAACCGTAAGCTGTGGAATGGGATACCACTGTACCGCCGCCTGATTGACGTTTTTCCA
Source organism: Xenorhabdus entomophaga (assembly GCF_037996725.1). NCBI lineage: Bacteria > Pseudomonadati > Pseudomonadota > Gammaproteobacteria > Enterobacterales > Morganellaceae > Xenorhabdus > Xenorhabdus entomophaga. Next base: position 13,497 of record NZ_JBBMXH010000051.1, on the reverse strand, counting down.
AACGATATAGAACACGCTCGGCAGGGTCAGGGAAATGGCAATGACCATAATGGTCAACAGAGTTGCCAATGGCTGGCGCAACATATCTGACAGAGTGCTTTTCCACGCATAACGCCACTGTACACGCCATCCCCCTTTCAATGACTTGGATTTAGACTTTGGGGACAGTGCTTTTTTAGTTGAATGACGGACATGCTTAGCCATGATGTCCTCCTTGCATACGTCCCTGATTCAGGGTCAGGATGCGGTAATTTCTTCGTTCAATGAGGGCAATATCATGGGTAGCCATAAGAACTGTCACCCCAACTCGGTTAAATTCTTCAAACAAGCGCATGATCCCCTCGGATAATTCTCCATCCAGATTTCCCGTCGGCTCATCTGCCAACAGAACGGTTGGCTTGTTTACCACAGCGCGGGCAATGCCAACGCGCTGCTGTTCTCCACCGGAAAGTTGAATAGGGAAATTTTTCGCTTTGTCCAACAGGCCGACCTTATCCAGCGCCGCAGATACCCGCCGGCGAATGTCTTCAGCACTGGCCCCTGAGATAATCAGCGGCATGGCGACATTCTCATATACCGTGCGATCCAGCAGCAGGTGATGATCCTGAAAAATCATGCCGATCTGACGACGCAGAAAAGGGATCTCCCGCGATTTCAATCGGCTGATGTCATGGCCGGAAAAACCGATATGACCCGCGCTGGGGCGTTCAATACCACAGATAAGTTTCAAAAGCGTACTTTTGCCCGCCCCTGAATGACCTGTTAAAAATGCCATTTCCCCTGGAAGTAGATGAAAATCCACACCTTGCAGCGCCTGCCGCCCTCCCAGATAGGCTTTACTGACCTGTTCAAAGCGAATCATTGATAGTTAATCCTCTCGGGAAAAAAGAGCCTCAATAAAATCGTCTGCCTTAAATGGACGAAGATCTTCAATGCCTTCCCCAACGCCAATGTAGCGAATCGGGATCTCAAATTGGTCGGCAATGGCGAAGATAACACCACCTTTTGCAGTACCATCTAGTTTGGTCAGTGAAATACCCGTCAGTCCCACAGCCTCATGGAATAGTTTAGCCTGACTTACTGCGTTTTGGCCTGTGCTGGCATCCAGTATCAGCATAATTTCATGGGGTGCGTCTTCATCCAGTTTTTTCATCACCCGAACGATTTTTTTCAGCTCTTCCATCAAATGGGATTTATTCTGCAAACGCCCTGCGGTATCCGCAATCAGGATATCAACACCTTTGGCCTTGGCTGACTGAATGGCATCAAAGATCACTGAAGCAGGATCGGCCCCCGTATGTTGAGCGACTACAGGGATTTTGTTGCGTTCGCCCCAAACTTGTAACTGTTCCACTGCTGCCGCACGGAAAGTATCCCCTGCCGCTAACATGACAGATTTGCCCTGAGACTGGTATTGGCGCGCTAATTTACCAATCGTGGTGGTTTTACCGACACCATTTACCCCCACCATCAGGATGACGTAAGGAGATTTACCTTCGATCTCCAACGGCTTATCAACTTTTGTCAGAATGCCCGACATCTCTTCTTTCAGTTTAGCGTAAAGCGCTTCCGCATCTTTCAGTTCTTTACGACTGGCATGAGCTGTCAGACTGGTAATGATCTTACGCGTCGTTTCAACACCCACGTCCGCGATCAATAACTGTTCTTCCAGTTCTTCAAACAGATCATCATCAATTTTCTTGCCACGGAATAAGCTTAAAAAACCGGAACCAAGATTCTGCCGGGTTTTTACCAGACTGCGTTTCAAGCGGGTAAAGAACCCTTCTTTGGTTGGACGTTCCTGTTCCTTAGGTAATGCCGCTTGTTCCTCAGCCTGTCGAGCCGCTTCTTCCGCTAAGCGCTGCTGCTCCGCCTCTTCTGCTGCGCGACGGGCGACTTCTTCCGCCAAGCGCTGCTGTTCTGCCTCTTCTGCTGCACGGCGGGCGGCTTCTTCCGCCAAGCGCTGCTGTTCTGCCTCTTCTGCTGCACGGCGGGCGGCTTCTTCCGCCAAACGCTGCTGTTCTGCCTCTTCTGCTGCGCGACGGGCGATTTCTTCCGCCAAGCGCTGCTGTTCTGCCTCTTCTGCTGCACGGCGGGCGATTTCTTCCGCCAAGCGCTGCTGTTCTGCCTCTTCTGCTGCACGGCGGGCGGCTTCTTCCGCCAAGCGCTGCTGTTCTGCTTCTGCTGCTGCACGGCGGGCGGCTTCTTCCGCCAAGCGCTGCTGTTCTGCCTCTTCTGCTGCGCGACGGGCCGCTTCTTCCGCCAAACGCTGCTGCTCTGCCTCTTCTGCTGCGCGGCGGGCGGCTTCTTCCGCTAAGCGCTGCTGTTCTGCTTCTTCTGCTGCACGACGGGCCGCTTCTTCCGCTAAGCGCTGCTGTTCTGCTTCTTCTGCTGCTGCACGGCGGGCGGCTTCTTCCGCTAAGCGCTGCTGTTCTGCTTCTTCTGCTGCGCGACGGGCCGCTTCTTCCGCCAAGCGCTGCTGTTCTGCTTCTTCTGCTGCACGGCGGGCCGCTTCTTCCGCCAAGCGCTGCTGTTCTGCCTCTTCTGCTGCGCGACGGATCGCTTCCTCAACAACTAATTTTTCTTGTTCAGCTTGTTCTTCTTGCTGTTTCTTATCTTGACGACCAAGTCCAAACCAAGAGAAGAAACCTTTTTTTTTCTCTTTTGCCATCGGCCACTACACTCCTCGCGGTTAATTATGGCGTTATCAATAAATATGCCCACTGAGATAGGTTCTAACGGTGATAAAATCCAGTCTAACATTTTCATCACACCACAACACATATCTATCGCGGATTTCATGGTAAATTAATCAATAGGTTTCTTCATTTTCACTCACCTTTTGTCTTTGCCAGATATGATTTAATGGCACCAGATGACAAATAATTAAGTTATGTAAATTATGGCTAAAAAACCACAGCGCACGTCTTTAGGACAAATTCGCATTATTGGCGGAAAATGGCGCGGGAGAAAATTACCCGTTCCTGATAGTGATGGGCTGCGTCCAACCACTGATCGTGTCCGTGAGACACTCTTTAACTGGCTTATGCCAACAATTCAGGGAGCCCGCTGTTTGGATTGTTTTTCAGGTAGCGGTGCTCTCGGGTTTGAGGCGTTATCACGTTATGCAGGCTACGCGACCTTAATTGAACATGATCGCAATGTAGCGAAACAGTTATCGGCTAATTTAGCTTTGCTGCAAGCTGAAAATGCCAATGTGGTACAAGGCAGTGCGCTACAATACCTCAATGAAGCAGGAACACCATTTAATGTTGTTTTTCTCGATCCGCCATTCCGTAAAGGCATGCTCACGGAAGCGATCCGTTTATTGGAAACTAATGGCTGGCTGGCAGAAGAAAGCTGGATTTATGTTGAAGCAGAATCGGAGTCTGCTGCGACAGAAGTTCCTGCAAACTGGCGGTTACATAGGGAAAAAGTTGCCGGACAAGTGGCTTATCGATTATATATCCGTCACCAGTCATCTGGTGTCAGACCTGCTTAAACACGATTTTGGAGTCGATGATGTTTATTCAATTAGGAAAAGTTATCATGATCTTAGTCTGGGGAGTCATGATCTTCAATTTCATTCACCCTTTCCCTAAGCCTTTGAAATATTTTATGGATATCGCCATGGCATTCACCGTGGTAATGCATGCTTTTCAACTATTGCTGCTGAAAAATTCCCAGCCTAAAGATCAAAAACTCTCTGCTTTTCTCCAAACCAAGATCTTCTTTTTCGGTGTTTTTGAGCTGTTGGCCTGGCAGAAAAAGCAACAGCAGAATAAAAAGCAGTAGAGCGCTCAGTCACTGCCATCTCCCCGTTTTGTTTTCTTCTTATTAAAAGAAAATGTCGTTAATGAGTAATCCCGTTAATTACTCATTGACGAGCTTCATTTTTGATAATAAAACGTTATCCATTCGTTAATAAAGAATTAACGTTGATAAATCAGTATACTCTCCACGCAACCCCCATCATGAATAGTAATGCCTGATAAAACGGGCATTGAACATTAAGGAAAAGAAAAATATGAGTTGGCCATTTCTTGCTGTGTTTTTCTCCGGATGGTTATATATTGATGCCGCCTACCGTGGCACTCAATGGCAGCAATGGGTTTTTCGCCCGGTCACAATGCTGCTTTTGTTATTGTGGGCATGTCAGGCACCTAATCTTGAGGTTTCTGGCTATCTCATCATTGCGGGTCTGGTGACTGCTTTGCTCTCTGATGCGATCCGTATGCTCCCCGGTAAATATTTACTTTTCTCATTTATCGCGCTGTTCCTGAGTTACTTGCTATATACCATCAGTTTTGCCTGGCATATGAGTTTCAGCCTCTTCTTCCCGTTGCCTTTGATTTTATTGGCTGTTGGCATTGTGATTATGGCCGTTATTTGGACTCGTCTGGATAATATGCGTTGGCGGGTCGTTGATAGCTTCGTTATGGCACTGCTGATGGTTTGGATCGCCGGAGAACAATATTTTTCACTCAGTAATGAAAGCCGTTTTTCGGTTATGGCAGGCGCCGTCCTGTTACTCCTTGCACATATTATCAACCTCATTGATCGGTATCGCTTCTCTTTTAAACTATCAAAAGCGATTGTCGCTGCCTGTGGTTTTATCGGGCACTTTTTGATTATTCGTTCACTATTCTTGTAATGCGTCCGCTTTAATTGGGCATAGGTTTTATCAGACACACATCAAGAGGAAGGACGTTGATGGTGAAAATCTATCTTGGATAGCTCTAATTATCAAAAAAATTCCTCTTATTAAGTTTGACTCTGGAGTTAACTCCAGAGTGTAGAGTTATTCTTAATTTACTCTACACTAAGAGGTCGCCTATGTTCTCCACCGACACAAAACATAAGCAATCACAACATGATCCCCATGAGACAGGCCACGATCACTCTCATGAAAATCATGACAAGATACATTCCCATAAGCATTCCCACGAACACGAACATGAGCATACTCATAAACATAGCGGAGCACATTGCTCACACGATCATGCCCATGCTGTACAGGATACCTCTCCCCTCGAATTAACAGCAAACCAGCGCTTTAATTGGATCATCCAAGGTATGGATTGCCCGAGCTGTGCAGGGAAAATCGAGAATGCTGTAAAAAAACTCCCAGAAGCCAAACAAGTCAAGGTACTGTTTACTACAGAAAAATTGGTGGTTGATTCTGATGTTGATATTCGCGCCGCTGTCGAAAAAGCAGTAAAACAGGCGGGTTTTGAAATCAAGGAAACGGATTCGTCATCCAAACTGCCTCCGGCAGCCAATCCCTGGAAAACATTTTCCCCAATCCTGATTCTCGCTGCCCTGATGTTCGCCAGCTGGGGGATATCAAGCATTAATGCACCCGCCGGACAAATTGCTTTTATCATTACCACGCTGATTGGGTTATATCCAGTTGCAACCAAAGCCATCAAATTGATCCGCTCAGGTACTCCTTTTGCCATTGAAACGCTGATGAGTGTTGCCGCCATCGGTGCCTTGTTCATTGATGCGACCGCAGAAGCCGCTATGGTTATTCTGTTGTTCAAATTAGGCGAGATCCTGGAATCCTATGCCGCCGGACGTGCTCGTCGTGGCGTCAGCGCCTTGATGGCATTAGTTCCTGACCAAGCTTTATTAGTTAAGGATGGAAAGAAAAAAACCGTATCGGCAGCAGAGCTGCGTCCCGGTGATATTATTGAGGTCGCTCCGGGAGCCCGTTTACCCACCGATGCCGAATTACTCACTCCATTTGCCAGCTTCGATGAAAGCGCCCTGACAGGTGAGTCTGTTCCTGTTGAGCGGCAACAAGGAGAAAAGGTCGCGGCGGGTTGCCTTTCTGTCGATAGCGCCGTGCAGATGAGGGTGATCTCTGAGCCGGGGCACAACGCCATTGACCGCATTCTTCAATTGATTGAAGAAGCAGAAGAACGTCGCGCTCCCATTGAACGTTTCATTGACCGATTCAGCCGCATCTATACCCCGCTGACTATCTTGTTCTCCGCACTCGTGGTACTGATCCCACCTTTGTTCTTTGCCGGATCATGGGAAAGCTGGCTCTACCGCGGCCTGACACTACTGTTGATTGGCTGTCCTTGCGCACTGGTTATCTCCACGCCTGCCGCAATTACTTCCGCATTGGCCGCAGCGACTCGTCGTGGCTCCCTCATCAAAGGCGGAGCAGCATTGGAGCAACTTGGAGCAGTGACCACAATCGCATTGGATAAAACCGGCACACTGACCGAAGGCAAACCACAAGTTACTGATATTGAACCAGCGGAAAACATCACCACAGAAACTGTACTGGCACTGGCGGGGGCTGTAGAAAGTGGCTCTCACCATCCATTGGCAAAGTCCATTCTTGAAGCCGCAGAACGGAAAGGAGTAACCATTGTTGAGGCAGAACAGCGCAAAGCGCTAGCAGGAATTGGCGTTGAAGGACAATTGTCAGGACAACGAATTCTTGTCGCCGCTCCCGGGCGATTACCGGAAAATACGTTATCCGCGGACTGGAAGCAAAGAGTCGTCGATCTGGAAAATGGTGGCAAAACTGCGGTTGCAGTCATGCAGAACACACAATTCATGGGTTTGATTGCCATGCAGGATACCTTGCGTCAGGATGCCATAGACACCATTCGTCTCCTGAAAAAACAAGGTGTTCAGGCGATCATGCTCACGGGTGACAATCCTCGTGCTGCCGCTGCTATTGCAGGTCAATTGGGCATTGATTATCGCGCAGGATTATTACCGGAAGATAAAGTGAAGGCAGTGACTGAGTTGAATAAAAATCACCATACCATGATGGTTGGTGATGGAATCAATGACACTCCGGCGATGAAAGCCGCCAGTATTGGCGTTGCCATGGGTAGCGGAACTGATGTTGCATTGGAAACGGCTGACGCTGCACTGACACACAATCGGCTGACCGGCTTAGCTGAAATTATCGCCCTGTCTCGCACAACCCATTACAACATCCGTCAAAATATCACTATTGCATTAGGCTTAAAGGCGATATTCCTTATCACCAGCCTATTGGGTATCACAGGGCTATGGATGGCGGTTCTGGCCGATTCAGGCGCTACTGCACTCGTCACTGCAAACGCCATCCGGCTGCTGAGAGTGAAGCTGGAAAAGTGATAAACCGGGAGAGATAAAAAACAATAAATTGAAAAGGTGCATACTACGCACCTTTTCAAAATTACAATTACTCAAGATTGCTATTAAGGAAAAAGGAAATATGGTATTCAGTGAGGTGATAAGTTGTGACTAAACACCATACTTAAAGCCTAGCACGGCTCCTTTTTTCTGCCAGTCAATTACGCGATATTTCTCAATCAAGTATTTTCACTTTTTCTGAGCAGATAGCGATAAGGGGATTGCCCTGTCTCCTGCGCAATCAATACATGCTCCATAAAACGGCAGAAACCGGGAATATCACGGGTTGTCGCCGGATCATCTGCAATGATCAATAACGTCTGGCCGGCACTCATATGGCGGACAGCCTTACGTACCATCATGACGGGTTCCGGGCAGCGTAATCCTAGCGTATCAAGCGTTTTATCGGGATTGGCAAAAACATCGGACATAACAATCTCTGTAGGTTCAAACAATCTATGGCCGTGGATTATATTACAAAATATCGCCAACAGCCGTACTTTACTTTTATTGAACAACACGCGTATGATCAACTTCTCCTGATTTTTCAGGCACATTTATTTTTTTGGGTTCCCTTACCCCATTCACCAAAAAGGTACAATATGTTCCAATTGACTGCGCAGCAGCGAGCCACGGCTTTGGTCTGGCTTTCGCTCTTCCATATTCTGATCATTACTTCCAGTAACTATCTGGTGCAACTACCCATCTCCATTTTTGGTTTCCATACCACCTGGGGGGCATTTACATTTCCCTTTATCTTTCTGGCGACCGATCTGACTGTGCGTATTTATGGTGCTCCATTAGCACGCCGGATCATTATCTCCGTTATGCTTCCCGCCTTGTTGATCTCTTACCTGATTTCAGCTCTGTTTTTTCAGGGCACATGGCAAGGATTCGAGACATTGGGAACCTTTAACTTGTTTGTTGCCCGCATTGCAGCCGCTAGTTTTATGGCCTATGTGCTTGGTCAGATATTGGATGTCGGCGTCTTTAATCGTCTGCGCCAAAAAAGCCGCTGGTGGATAGCCCCGGCTACCGCTATGTTTTTCGGTAATATGCTCGATACGCTGGCCTTTTTCTTTATCGCATTTTATCGCAGCACCGATGCTTTTATGGCAACGCATTGGGTAGAAATAGCCTTGGTAGATTACGCTTTCAAGCTGTTTATCTGTATGCTTTTTTTCCTACCGGCTTATGGCATTATGTTGAATTTAATTCTGAAATTTTTTTTCAATCAAACCGCAGATAAGACACTGGCTAAATTCTACTAACTGCTCTCCCCCCTCATCGGGGGAGTTTCCGTTTTTCCTCCCAAATCACACATTTCCTGCTTTTACTCATAACCCCTCTGTATATTTTGCCGTATAGTGTTGATGGGCAGGTAAACACATACTTTGACATAACACTGTTCGTAACCTGCTCCATGCCAATATTGCGACACTCTATGCCTAGTTTCCAGTGAAGAAGGAATATTTCTTATGCTGAAAGTGATCCAGTCTCCATCCAAATATATCCAGGGGCCAGGTGCGTTATCTCACATTGGTCAATACACCAAAATGCTTGCTGACCACGTTTTCGTGATTGCCGATAATTTCGTGATGAGCCTTATTGGAGATACCGTCAGCAAAAGCCTGGAGGAACACGAAGTCACCAGCCACTTCGAAATTTTTAACGGTGAGTGCAGCCGTAATGAAATCCAGCGCCTGTCTGCCATTTTGGTGAGTAACCAGTGTCAGGCTGTGGTTGGGCTAGGGGGTGGAAAAACCCTTGATACAGCCAAAGCCATTGCACACGAATCCAAAATACCGGTGATTATTTCTCCTACCCTTGCTTCAACCGATGCGCCGACCAGTGCCCTTTCCGTCCTGTATACCGAACTGGGTGAGTTTGACAGCTACCTGATCTACCCACAAAACCCGAATGTTGTGTTGATGGACACCAATATTATTGCCAAAGCGCCAATTCGTCTGTTTGTGGCAGGAATGGGGGATGCGCTCGCTACCTATTTTGAGGCAAGAGCCAACAGTGCAGCCCATAAGCCCACTATGGCTGGCGGTGCAACATCCACCACGGGTTTTGCCCTGGCGAAACTGTGCTATGAAACTTTGCTGGCAGAAGGTTACAAAGCAAAACTGGCAGTGGAAGCGGGTGTCAGCACACCTGCGGTTGAAAATATTGTTGAAGCGAATACCTACCTCAGCGGCATCGGCTTTGAAAGTGCGGGTCTGGCTGCCGCTCACGCCATCCACAATGGTTTTACGGTGCTGGAAGAGTGTCATCATCTCTATCACGGAGAAAAAGTGGCATTCGGTACTTTGACACAATTGCTCTTGGAAAACAGCCCAAACGAAGAGTTGGAAACCGTGCTCGATTTTTGTGTACAGGTAGGTTTGCCAGTCACGCTGGAACAATTAGGTCTGCGTGATAATGAAAAACTGAATCAGAAAATCATGCAGGTGGCCATAGCGAGTTGTGCGGAAGGGGAAACCATTCACAATATGCCATTTACTGTAACACCAGAGCAGGTTTACGCCGCGATTTTGGCCGCAGACCGGATGGGGCAGGATTGGTTGTATTAAGTAATGTCTCTCCCCAACAGGACAGCCAAATAATGTTATCTGTATGATATTAAACCGCCTATCATTGTATACACAGTGATAGGTGCATGAATAATAGTGAAGTAAAGAAAAAATAGTGAGGCCCGCACTTTCCTTAAAATCGATTCAAATATGATGAATGATATAGCGTGTACTACGGCCACCAGCTTCAGTTTTTTCCAAACAGCCAAGCTCCACCAGATGGTTTAAATGCCGGGTCGCTGTTGCGCGGCTTACTTTAGCCACTTTCTGATATTGGCTGCTGTTAATACCTTGCTGAAAATCACCATCCAGCATTCTGTTCAGCACCTTGAACTGTTCCCCACTCAACTGACTTTGATCGATATAACGCCAGAACCGGGTCTTTTTCACCGTATTATCAATTTGCTTCAATTTAGCGATCAGCGTGTCATTTAATGTTTGCAGAAACCACACCATCCAATCGGTAATATCCAGACCATTACGCTGTGTCTGTTCCAATATTTCATAATATTGTTTACGACGCTCACAAATACTCACTGACATGGCATAAAACCGGATTGAGCGATTTTCTCCTTGCGCTAATACTAAATCGGTCAGGAAACGGGTAATACGCCCATTACCATCTTCCATTGGATGTAGCGTAACAAACCATAAATGTATTATGGCTGCCCGCAATATGGGATCAAGATTGAATTCATGACGAGATTGATTGAACCAGACAATAAATTTTGTTATTTCCTCCTGTAATCTTTCGGCAGGTGGCGCTTCAAAATGAATTATCGGTTTATCTATTCTGCCAGAGACAACTTCCATTCCTCCATGCCTCAACTGCCCGCTTTTGATAGGGTTAAACAAGGTATAACCCTCGGGGAACATCAATTCATGCCATTTCAAAATGCGTTCAAGCGTCAATGGCTCGTTATACCTTTCCACCACATCAAAGGCAATTTCAGCCATGCCATCAGATTGTTCACTCGTTGGATAGGGCTTAGTTTCACTGATACCTAATCGATTTGCTAATGAAGAACGAACTGAGGCCGCATTCAGCTTTTCGCCTTCGATTTCGCAGGAATAGAGAATACTGGCAAGAAGGTTATCCAATGTTGCTTGTTCTGTGTTTTCAGCGCCCGTTCTTCCCAGCAATAATCCCTGATTAAAATGAATTTCCCGCAATATGGGGGTCAGAACTTGCTCATTCCATTTAAAGTCAGGCCAATTTTCTTGTTCCCAGATCCACATTGCTTTTCACCTTATGATGTCAACTATCTGACCATTCTACTCATGGAATGAGGCGAATAACAACGCTATTCGACTCACAAAATGAGGCGAATAGCTCACCTAATTGACTCACCAAGCGATACCTATACCCCTGAGTCCACCGCCCGCGCCAATAAACTTATCGGATGCTCGCATTTCTTGCTGGTAGACATTTCAATCTGCCATTTGCAGGTTTCGCAATCCGTAATCACCAAATCGACACCTCTCGCTTCAATCTGGCGGAATAAATTCGCGCCGATCCCTTGGGAGACATCATAGTTTTCCGCCTTAAAGCCATATGTACCGGCAATACCGCAGCATTGGGAATCAAGGATTATCAATTCAACACCCGGAATACGCTTGATCAATTCAATAGAATAGGCAGCCCAGCCCATTTTTTCCATATGGCATGGCGTGTGATAAACCACTTTCAGCGGGGTATGCTTCAAGGGTAAATTACGCCCTTTATCCAACAGGCGATAGAGATAGCGCGTTGCCAATTCCACGTGATCACGAATCGGCCGGGTATCTACCTCTAAAATATGTGGATATTCATCGCGCAGGGTAAAGGTGCAACTGGATGAAGTCGCCACTACAGGGATTTGACGTTCAATGACGCTTTCTGTCAAAGAAGCCAGATTGACACGCGCCTGACGCTTTGCCTGTTCAATAAAACCGTTAGCAATCAATGGTACGCCACAGCATTTTTCCCGTGTCAGCAATTGAACGCCAATCCCCATTGCATTAAAGACTTTCAGCAGATCTTTTCCCAATTGCGGATGGTTGTAATTGACGAAACAGCCATGAAAATAGGCTACTTGCTCCTTAAATTGCTGTTGAATTTCAGCCTGCTTACGATACCAACGGCGAAATGTCCCGAAGGAATATTTCGGCAGTTCACGCCGATGGTCAATTTTTAAGGCTTTATCCAGCAGATGGCGCATCGGTTTCAGGCTGGTGACGGCATTGACGACAGGCGCAAACGGTGTGGATAAGGTTCCCATCAGATCCGTATGACTGAGGATGGCATCCCGCAGTTTAGGGCGATGTGGACTGTAATGGGCTTTTGCCCGCTGGATGATATCACCAATTTTTACATCAGATGGGCAGGCCACTTCACACCGTTTACAATTAGTGCAGTATTTCAACGCCTCATCATAGAGCGCAGGATCTTTGAGGCGCAGGCGTTCTCCATCCGGGCCTGCCTGTTTTGGCCCCGGATACAGCGGGTTTACGTTAGCAACCGGGCAATAAGTCGTACACACTGTACACTTAATACAACTTTCAAAACTGTTGTCGAGAATACTCATTGCGTCACCTCTCTTGCCTCAGTTTGCCCGGATGTCATTGATGGCTTGATGATCTGGCCCGTTTCGATTGGTTCAGAAATAATCTGTTCAGCAACAAACAATGCACTCAGCAAAGAAACCCCCGCACCGCAACCTTCAGCCAGCGGATCATATCCTCCTAATACCGCCCCCGCTGCATAGAAGTTCTCAAGTGCTTTACCTGCTTTCAATGGCCGCAGGTATTCATCCGTGTTAACCCCGAATTTCAGGTAAGGCTGCGGGGCAAAAACGTTTTGTCGTGTCCATTGCTCACGTTCAGGATTCTCCAGTAAATCCAGATTCAGTAACGGTTCATAGACGCGGTTAAATTCGGTTTTCAGGCCATTATTAAAAAAGCTGCCGGTTGCCAAAACCACATGAGAAGCGCGAAGAGGAATGTCACCATGATTGCGGGTATAAACGCCGGTGATGCAGTTATTTTCTATCTCGACGTGAACCGGGCAGAGGCTCCTGTGCTGTCGTGCAGCTTTCTGTCACACCAAGCTTTTCACAGATTTTATCTGTCGCCCTTTCAGCCATGAACCGATAAGTCATCAATTTACCGCCAGTAATGGTAATGAACCCTTCCAGACCATCACGCTGGGCATGATCGAGCAGTACGATCCCCCGACTGACATTGCGGCCAGAGGGATCATCATCACTTGCCACCAAAGGACGCACACCGGCATAAGCGCGTAAAATGCGCGTTTTCGCAATTTGAGGAGAGAGTTGCGATCCTTCACGAATCAGAATATCGACTTCCTCCGGCGTCACAAACATCTTGTCGATCTGATCATATTCAATACGCGTGGAGGTTGTGCCAATCAATGAAATGGTGTCACCGGGTACGAGAATATCGGCATCAGCAGGTTTGCGACAACGATTGATCACCATGTTGTTGATCCGGTGACCAAGGATCAGCAAGGCCCCTTTTGCCGGAAGCATCCGTACTTTCAAATCGGCATATTCCGCGATCCTTTGTCCCCAAATGCCGCCCGCATTCACAACGATCGGAGCATGAATGTCATACAGGCGCGCACATTGATGATCATAGACATGAACGCCGGTAATTAATGAGATGGTCTTCCCCACCTTGTGAACCATACTCTTTATAGAGTATTTTTTCTGGAGAGTCCATCATGCAAAACGTCACCCTTATTGGTATCGATCTCGGCAAGCAT
>NZ_JBBMXH010000050.1:0-31017 GCF_037996725.1 Xenorhabdus entomophaga | reverse complement strand
AGATAAGCATAACTCAGTCCTCTTTTTTGCCTTTTTGTTTCTGGAAAATCAAAACTCGCAAAATTTGGACTGAGTTTCTTTGACACTCCTACCATTTTGAAAAGTTATATACTGACTCTCAATCAATAAGCATTCAATCTTTGTAGTTGGTTAATATCATTGATATTAACTTAAGAAAATTAAATCCATTGAAATGGATTTCTAAATTTTAGTTACAATAATAATTAATAAATACGATTTCTTCAGGGAAATTTTTATTCCCACCCCAATCCTTAATCCCACAAAGAATACTGTATAAATAACCACTATCAGTGCTATGATTGAAATTACCTTCTACAAAACCAGATATGGCTGATTGCTCTTACTCAAGAAAACCATGCAGATAAATCACGTTGAACAAGGTCTTATACTGACCCGTCACTGGAAAGATACCTCGTCTGGCATCGAGTTGGTGTATTGGCTGGCGACAGATAACGGGACACGTCGCATCACCATTCCTCATCAAAAAGCCGTTGCCTTTATTCCTCAACATGATTTACCTAAAGCCAAGCGTTTATTGGCACAAGAAAAACATTGCCAACTAAAGGCGTTGTCACTAAAAAATTTCAACCGTCAGCCTGTCGCAGCACTGTATTGCTTACAATATCATCACCTGCAATATCTGAAAAAAAACTTTAAAGAACAGGATATTCCGCTCTACGAGGCGGATATTCGCCCCCCCGATCGGTATATGATGGAACGCTTTATTACTGCCCCTGTCTGGTTCAGCCAGAAACCTGACGGAAGCTATCAGATGAAGCCGAATCCCACCTATCGCCCTAAGCTGAAATGGGTATCTCTGGATATTGAAACCAGTCAGCATGGGGAGTTGTACTCCATCGGTCTGGCAGGATGTGGCGAGAAAACCGTGTTTATGCTGGGACCGAAAAATGGCAGCCAGCAGAATCTCAATTTCAAACTGGAATATGTCGCCAGCCGCCCATTGATGCTGGAAAAATTGAATGAATGGCTGGCTCATTACGACCCAGATGCCATTATTGGCTGGAATCTGATTCAGTTTGATTTAAGGGTGTTACAGCAACATGCTGAACGCTATAACGTGCCGCTAAAATTCGGCCGTAATCATGGTTTGCTCGAATGGCGGGAGCATGGTTTCAAAGCAGGGCACTTTTTTGCCTCAGCAGAAGGCCGTTTGATTATTGATGGCATTGATGCGCTGAAAACCGCAACGTGGAATTTTCCTTCATTCAGCCTTGAATATGTTGCACAAGCGCTATTGGGGGAAGGGAAATCCCTTGATAATCCCTATGACCGCATGGATGAAATCAATCGTCGCTTTCAGGAAGATAAGCCCGCCCTCGCCCACTATAATTTGCAGGACTGTATTCTCGTCAATCGTATTTTTGAAAAAACGGATCTGATGGCGTTCTTGTTGGAACGCGCCACGGTAACAGGCTTGGCGGTGGATCGCAGCGGAGGTTCTGTGGCTGCGTTCACCCATCTTTATCTGCCAAGAATGCACCGGATTGGCTATGTCGCTCCCGTTCAGCCAACTTATTTCGACGATAACAGTCCGGGAGGTTTTGTGATGGATTCATTTCCGGGATTGTATGATTCGGTATTGGTGCTGGATTACAAGAGCCTTTATCCTTCGATTATTCGTACATTCCTGATTGATCCGGTCGGTATAGTCGAAGGAATTGCCGCTCCCGACTATGAACATGCCGTTCCCGGTTTTAAGCAGGCATTTTTCTCCCGTACGCAACATTGCCTGCCCGATATCGTTACGCAAATCTGGTACGAACGTGACAAGGCTAAAAAGCAACAGAACGCTCCGCTTTCCCAAGCCCTGAAAATTATTATGAATGCGTTTTATGGTGTGCTCGGTGCTTCCGGCTGTCACTTTTTTGATCCTCGCCTGACGTCCTCAATTACCATGCGGGGGCATAAAATCATGCATCAAACCCGTGACTTAATAGAATCGCAGGGTTATCAGGTGATTTATGGCGATACAGATTCTACGTTTGTTTGGCTGAAACGCCCCCATTCTGAAGAAGAAGCCAGCCAAATTGGTCATAAGCTAGCGCAATTTGTTAACCGATGGTGGAGTGATCATCTAAAAACTGAATTCAACCTTAAAAGTGTGCTGGAATTGGAATTTGAAACACACTATCGGCGCTTCCTGATGCCAACGGTACGAGGTGCGGAGCAAGGCAGTAAAAAGCGCTATGCCGGGCTGAGTGGCGATAAAGTGATCTTCAAAGGGCTGGAAATGGTAAGAACTGACTGGACACCGCTCGCACAAATATTTCAAAAAGAGCTATATACTCTGATCTTCCATCAGAAACCCCATCAGAATTATCTCCGTGAATATATTGCCAAAACGCTGGCAGGTGAGTTTGATGATCGCCTCGTTTACCGCAAACGGCTACGTCGCAAATTGTCCGAGTACCAGCGCAATGTTCCCCCTCATGTCAGGGCTGCACGTTTGGCGGATGAATATAACCAACAGCATAATCGCCCATTGCAGTACCAAAACGGAGGTTGGATCAACTATATCATCACCCAATCCGGGCCTGAACCGTTGGAAAATCAGACTTCACCACCCGATTATGAGCACTATATCAATAAGCAATTGATGCCGATTGCCGATGCTATCTTGCCATTTATTCAAGATGACTTTATGACCTTGCTGACGGGGCAAATGAGCATCTCTTTTGAGTAATGGATATTTTTGCAGGTGACGGCTTGCTCAGCATCAATTAACATATCGCCCCTCTAAAGGGGAATGGTACTTTTGTGACCTCGTTATCAAAAAACAGGTGCTATAAAGCCCATTAAAACTATCCCTATCGATAACCAATGATGATCGATATCCAACAAAAGCAGCCATCCTGCAACCATAAATAACATTGTCTAACAGAAAACTGAGCCAAAATTTATGCCCTTTACTCTTGGTCAACGCTGGATAAGCGATACAGAAAGCGAACTTGGATTAGGAACAGTCGTAGCGCTTGATCCGCGCATGGTAACGTTGCTTTTTCCTGCCAGCGGAGAAAACCGCCTTTACGCACGCAATGACTCCCCCATTACCCGCGTTATGTTTAATGTGGGCGATACCGTAACCAGTCACGAAAGCTGGAAACTCAAGATCGATGACGTTCAGCAAGATAATGGCCTGCTGATCTACGTCGGTACTCGTCTGGACACCGAAGAAGAAAATATCTGCCTGCGGGAAGTTTTTCTGGATAGCAAGCTGACGTTTAATAAGCCGCAGGATCGTCTGTTTGCCGGCCAAATTGACCGCATGGATCGCTTTGCACTACGTTTTCGCGCCCGTAAGCACCAGAGCGAACAATTTCGTCTGGCTGAAAGTGGGTTGCGTGGCATTCGTGCCAGTTTGATCCCTCACCAGTTACACATTGCCAATGAAGTGGGTAAGCGTCACGCCCCTCGTGTGTTACTGGCGGATGAAGTTGGTCTGGGTAAAACCATTGAAGCGGGTATGATTATCCACCAGCAATTGATGGCCGGACGTGCAGAGCGTGTGTTGGTCATTGTGCCAGACAGTCTGCAACACCAATGGCTGGTAGAAATGCTGCGCCGATTCAATCTGCGTTTTTCGCTGTTTGATGATGGTCGATATAGCGAAGCGCTTCATGACAGCGATAACCCCTTTGAAACCGAGCAATTGGTTATCTGTTCTCTGGATTTTGTTCGCCGCAATAAGCAGCGTTTCGAACATCTGCTGGAAGCGAGCTGGGATTTAATGGTGGTGGATGAAGCTCACCACTTGGCATGGAGCGAAAAAGCCCCAAGCCGCGAATATCATGCTATCGAACAATTGGCAGAGCAAATTCCTTCTGTTCTGCTGCTGACAGCGACACCTGAGCAGTTAGGGCAAGAGAGCCACTTTGCCCGTTTGCGTCTGCTGGACTCGAATCGCTTCCACGATTATCAGGCATTTATTGATGAACAACAGAAATATCGCCCTGTTGCTGATGCCGTCACGTTATTGTTGTCCGGTGAAACGCTGAGTAATGATCAGCAAAATGTGATTGTTGAGCTGATCAGTGAGCAGGATATTGAACCTCTGCTGAAAGCAGCAAACAGCCATCAGGATGAAGAGAGTGAAAATGCTCGCCGTGAACTGATCTCCATGCTGATGGATCGCCACGGCACCAGCCGATTGCTGTTCCGTAATACCCGTGGTGGTGTGAAAGGTTTCCCTCATCGTGAACTGCACGAGATTAAGTTACCATTGCCTGCCCAATATCAGACGGCAATCAAAGTTTCTGAAATCATGGGTGCCAAAAAAACCGTGGAAGCACGCGCCAAAGATATGCTCTATCCTGAGCGGATCTATCAGGAGTTCGAAGGTGAAAACGCCACATGGTGGAACTTCGACCCTCGCGTAGAATGGCTGTTGGGTTTCTTGATGGCAAACCGTGACGAAAAAGTTCTCGTGATCTGTGCCAAAGCAGAAACTGCGCTGCAACTGGAGCAAATTCTGCGTGAGCGCGAAGGTATCCGCAGTGCGGTATTCCATGAAGGCTTGTCCCTGTTAGAACGCGACCGTGCAGCGGCTTACTTTGCTTCTGAAGAAGAAGGGGCACAAGTGCTGCTCTGTTCTGAAATTGGCTCCGAAGGGCGTAACTTCCAGTTTGCCAATCAGCTCGTCATGTTTGATCTGCCATTCAACCCTGATTTGCTGGAACAGCGTATCGGACGTCTGGATCGTATCGGTCAGAGCCGCGATATCAAGATCAGCGTGCCTTATCTGGAAAACACGGCGCAATCGATTCTCCTGCGCTGGTATCACGAAGGTCTGGATGCGTTTGAACATACCTGCCCAACAGGCCGTCCTATCTATGACAAGTATTATGAAGTTCTGTTGAATTTCCTGGCCAAGCCAAACGAGCAGGCGGGCTTCAATGAATTTATTACGGAATGCCGGACGCATCACGAACAACTCAAACAGCAACTGGAACAAGGCCGTGACCGTCTGCTGGAAATGAATTCTAACGGCGGCGAGCAAGGCCAGAAACTGGCAGAAACCATTGCCGCACAAGATAACGATACGGATCTGGTGAATTTTGCCCTGAACCTGTTCGATATTATCGGCATCAATCAGGAAGATCGCTGCGATAATATTATCGCCCTGCAACCATCCGATCATATGCTGGTACCTGATTTTCCCGGATTACCGCAAGATGGCTGCTCCATTACGTTTAGTCGTGAGAAAGCACTGTCCCGTGAAGATACTCAATTCCTGAGCTGGGAACATCCCATCATCCGTAATGGTCTGGATTTAATCCTGTCAGGAGATACCGGAAGCTGCGCTGTTTCTATTCTGAAAAACAAGGCACTGCCGGTCGGTACGCTGTTGGTTGAGTTAATTTACGTTGTTGAAGCACAAGCACCTAAACATCTGCAATTGACCCGCTTCTTGCCACCAACGCCTGTGCGCCTCCTGTTGGATCTGAAAGGCACCAATCTGGCTCCTCAGGTAGAGTTTGAAAGTTTCAACCGCCAGTTAAACGCCATCAATCGCCACAATGCCAGCAAACTGGTGAATGCGGTACAGCAAGAAGTTCATGCGATTTTGCAGCAATCAGAACCTCTGATTGAAAAGCAAGCGCGTAAATTGATTGAGAAAGCCAAAAAAGAAGCAGATGAAGTCCTGTCAGCAGAGTTGTCACGTCTGGAAGCCCTGAAAGCGGTTAACCCGAATATCCGTGATGATGAGTTGGACGCAGTTGAATCTGAGCACAAGCATTTGCTGCTTAACCTTGATCAAGCTAATTGGCGTCTGGATGCTATTCGTTTGGTGGTTGTTTCTCATCAATAATAGTTTCACACCAGTAATAGCTGGTTTATCAATAATGGTTTATCGCCAATAATTGCTTTAAACTCAGGGGGTTTTCTTCACGAAAGCCCCCGTCATTTTTCCGATTCGACTATTTTTCGACACGATTATTTTTCAACACGATCATCCTTCAACATATGGGAGCTACTATGCTGGAGTCTTATAATCCCCCGACAGATCCTTGGTTATATGTGCTGTATCAGGACGAGCATATTATGGTTGTCAATAAACCCAGTGGATTGCTTTCTGTGCCGGGCAAAGCAGAAGAGCACAAAGACAGTATCATGACGCGGATACAGGCGGAATTTCCCACCGCTGAATCGGTGCATCGATTGGATATGGCCACCAGCGGTATTATGGTTGTTGCGCTGACTAAAGCTGCTGAACGTGAATTGAAGCGTCAATTCCGCGAGCGTGAACCGAAAAAAGTCTATATCGCGCGGGTATGGGGAAAACTGGAGCCGGAAGAAGGATTGGTGGATCTACCGTTAATCTGTGACTGGCCGAATCGCCCGAAACAGAAAGTCTGTTTTGAAACCGGTAAATCGGCACAAACAGAGTATCAGGTACTGGAGTATGAAGCACAAGCAACGCGGGTCAGGCTGGCTCCAATCACAGGACGCTCTCATCAGCTCCGTGTACATATGTTAGCACTGGGCAACCCTATTCTGGGGGATCGATTCTATGCCCATGAACAGGCAAGGGAATTGGCACCTCGCCTGCAATTACATGCCCAGGAACTCTTCATTACTCATCCGGCTTATGGCACTCCAATGCATTTTGAGTGTAAGGCAGATTTTTAACGCATGCTCTTGTGACATATTTGGATAAGCGCTATTTAAAGCCCTTCTCTTTTTTAATTAAATCATAAGCAGACTGGATGGACTGCGTTTTTTGTTTCGCAAGTTCCATCATTTCTGGCGGCAAACCTTTCGCCACCAGTTTGTCTGGATGGTGTTCACTCATGAGTTTTCGATAAGCCCGCTTAATGGTTGTGGCGTCATCCTGTTCATTGACGCCCAATACCTTACAGGCATCTGCCAACGTTGCACGCTGCTGCCCACCACCTTGGTAATGCCCGTATTGCTGATGCTGCCCACCAAAATTCTGCCCGTCAAAATGACGCCCGCCTTCCATCATGGCAAGGAACTGTTCAAATTGAACACGGGAAATCCCCAGTTCTTCGGCGATAACAAATAAAACTTTTCTTTCGTTAGGATGCAGTTCACCGTCAGCAAATGCAGCCTGTAACTGAATTTCCAAAAACATCCGGATCAGGTCAAAACGACCAAAGCAAGCACGCCGTAATTGTCGTAATGTTTCACGCAGAGGGAATTGAGGCTGTTTACCCTCACGAAATGCCTGTTGGGCGGCAAGCCTGGCTTCACCATGCAGTTGCATTCTGTCCATCAGTTGAGTGGCAAGCTGAATATCTGTTTCTGTTACCCGGCCTTTGGCTTTGGTTATATGCCCCAATACCTGAAAAGTGCTGCGAAAAAACAGGGACTGTCGGGTCGGGCCTTTAGCATCGGCACCTAAATTCCGTGCCCTGACTTTGTCAAGAATGTGACCCAACAACACGCCAATCACAATCCCCCAAAAACCAGCACCAGACGCAATACCAAATATTAATCCAAATAATTTTCCCCAATACTGCATATAGTCTTCAATTCCCCAATGCCCTTAGCGCAATTTTGCATTATCATACTATTCATTAAGCTCTGTGCCTAACAACAAGATAAGCAAAGTTAAACTTTACTCTGGTGCATATATCTCAACTACGTTAGTCTCTGAACATTTGCCGGCACGATGGCACTGATGACGGAACCGCATAAACATCTATGAACAAATGTTATCCTACCCTGCTGGCCACAATGGTATGGGCCGCACTTTACAGTCAGCAGGCACATGCTGACCTCGCAGCACAATGTATGCTGGGTATCCCTGTCTATGATAAGCCGATTATCACAGGTGATCCCAATAAAATGCCCGTTAACATTAAATCCGAAGATACTCGTGGCGAATATCCTAATGCGGTTGAGTTCATTGGTAATGTTGATATCCAGCAGGGAAATAAAACGCTGACAGCCGATAAAGTCCGGCTTGAACAAACACAAGATAAAGAACTCGTTCGTACTATTACCGCAACAGGTAATGTCAGCTATGATGACCCTCAGATCATTTTGAAAGGGCCACGCGCCTGGGCTAATTTAAACAATAAAGACACCGACGTGGAACAAGGCAAATACCAGATGGTTGGCCGGCAGGGACGTGGCAGCGCAGATAAGATGATGTTGCGTGATGAAAACCGCTACACCATTTTAAATAACGGGATATTTACCTCTTGTTTGCCGGGCAATGATAGCTGGAGTGTTGTCGGTTCCGAAGTGATTCTGGATCGCGAAGAAGAAGTAGCTGAAATCTGGAACGCCCGTTTCCGGCTTGCCAATGTGCCAGTGTTTTACAGCCCGTATTTGCAGTTACCGATTGGAGATAAACGCCGCTCTGGTTTCCTGATCCCCAATGCCAGCTTCTCCAATAAAGATGGCTTCCAATTCCTGCTACCGTATTACTGGAATATTGCACCTAATTATGATGCCACGATCACTCCGCATCTTATCACTATGCGCGGCTTGAAGCTGGACAATGAATTCCGTTACCTGACTAAAGCCGGTACGGGTACGGTTGCGTTGGATTGGATCCATAATGATCGCTTGTATGCAGATGATAAAAAATTCGATAAGAATTTAGCCAAGAGGGACAGTAATAGCCGTTGGTTATTCTATTGGAATCATAGTGGTGTCATGGATCAGGTCTGGCGTTTTAGCGCCGACTATACCAAAGTCAGTGATCCGAACTATTTCAGTAACTTTACTTCTCAGTATGGTTCTAGCACGGACAGCTATGCGACCCAGAAATTCAGTATTGGTTATGCGCAACAGAACTGGAATGCCACACTCGCAACCAAACAGTTCCAGATTTTTACCATTGACGATAGGAGAAGAGCTTACCGGGCAACCCCTCAGTTGGATCTGCATTATTATAAAAACGATTTAGGGCCATTTGATTTTAATGCCTATGCCCAAGCAGCTAAATTTACCAGTGTTGGTAACCAGTGGCCTGATGCAACACGTTTTCATGTGGAACCTACCATTAACTTGCCGCTCTCCAACGGCTGGGCCAGCATCAACAATGAATTTAAGTTGATGGCGACCCATTACCAACAGGATCTTACTGAGGCAACCAAAGCCAATAAAGATACGGCCCTATTAGAGAGATCAGTAAACCGTCTCCTGCCTGTATTTAAATCAGATGCCAAGATGGTGTTTGAACGCGCCATGTATTTTAATCAGGATTACACCCAGACGCTGGAGCCACGCGTTCAGTATCTGTATGTGCCTTACAAGAATCAAAATAATATAAACAACTTTGATTCTTCCCTGCTGCAAACGGACTATGCCGGATTGTTCCGTGACCGCTTCTACAGTGGCTTAGATCGCATTTCATCTGCCAATCAATTTACGACGGGTGTAACTACCCGCATTTATGATGAAGATTTAGTTGAACGTTTTAGCCTGTCCGTAGGTCAAATCTACTACTTTGAACGTCCACGTACTGAAGATACTGAACCGAATTCAGGTTCTAAAGATATCATCGGCAACAAAAAGGGGACGGGCGCCACGACATGGGCTGGCGATGCGCACTGGAGAATCAATGATTCCTGGGGGCTCAAAGGCGGGCTGCAATACGATAACCGTCTGGGCAGCTTAACCATGGGCAATGCAGTAGTGGAATACCGTCGTGATACTGATCACATATTGCAGTTAAACTATCGTTTTGTTGACCGCGATTATATTCAGGCCACGCTCGGGAGCTTACCTGCTTATCAACAGGGTATTTCGCAGGTTGGGATGGTGGCAAGCTGGCCATTGACGGATCGCTGGGCATTTGTCGGAGCGTATTACTACGATACCAAAGAGAAACAACCAGCGAACCAGATGGTCGGACTGCAATACAACACATGTTGTTGGGCAGTCAGTGTGGGATATGAACGCAAGATAGTCAACTGGAGGTTCGACAGCAGTCAGTATGACAACAAATGGTCATTCAATGTTGAACTTCGTGGCTTAAGTAACAATCACAGTTTGGGTAGCCAGAAAATGCTACAGCAAGGTATTCTTCCATACCAGCGTGCATTCTGATACCGATAAACTCTGATACCGATAAACACAACGTATACACAATAACCCCGCCAAGGCGGGATTGATATGATGGGAAATGTATGAAGAACTGGAGAACGCTCATTCTCGGATTGATGTTTTCAGTAAGCACTGTCGCAGTGGCAGCACCACAGGAACTCAATAAGGTGGCTGCCGTTGTTAACAATGATGTCGTACTGGAAAGTGACGTCAACAGCCTCTTACAATCCGTTAAACTCAATGCAAAGCATGCAGACCAGCAAATACCGGATGAAGAAGCACTGCGTCATCAGATCGTTGAGCGCCTGATTATGGATGACATCGTTTTGCAAATGGCAAAACAGATGCAAATTACCATCCCCGATCAAGCCCTGGATTCTGCAATCACCGATATTGCAGCCCAAAACCACCTGAGCATGGCCCAGCTGAAACAGAACCTGACCGCAAATGGTATTAATTTTGACACCTACCGCAACCAAGTCCGCAAGGAAATGACGATTGCGGAAGTACGCAATAATGAAGTGCGCCGCCGCATCACTATTCTGCCACAGGAAGTTGATTCACTGGCGAATCAGCTCGAAAGCCAGAATAGTCAGGCCTCGGAATTGAACATCAGCCATATTCTGATCCCTCTGCCAGAAAATCCGGATCAGGCTCAGGTAGAAAAAGCTGAAACCACGGTCAAAAAAATCTTGTCTGAACTCAAGAGTGGCGGGGATTTCGGCAAATTGGCCATCGCATATTCTGGTGATAGCCAAGCCCTGAAAGGGGGAAATATGGGCTGGAGCAGGTTGCAGGAATTGCCAACCCTGTACGCTGAACAGCTTGCGCACAAGGGGCAGATTACTGCGCACAAGGGACAGATTATTGGCCCGATTCGTTCTGGTGTGGGTTTTCACATTCTGAAAGTAAATGATATCCGTGGTGGTCAGACGCCGATTGCGGTCACTGAAGTGAATGCCCGTCATATTCTGCTGAAGACATCACCGGTTATGAATGACGAGCAGGCGCGTAACGAATTAATGAAACTCAGGGAAGAAATCTTAAGCGGCAAAACGACATTCGAAGCTGCAGCAAAAGAGTATTCTGAAGATCCCGGTTCCGCCATGCGTGGTGGAGAACTGGGCTGGAATTTGCCGAGTGCTTATGACCCCGCTTTCCGTGACGCATTGACCAAACTGCAAAAAGGTGAGATCAGTCAACCCGTTCACTCTTCTTTCGGCTGGCACTTAATTCAACTGCTTGATAGCCGCAAAGTTGACAGAACTGATACAGCACAGAAAGATCGTGCCTACCGTCTGCTGTTCAACCGTAAATTCAATGAAGAGGCACAAAGCTGGGCGCAAGAATTACGCGCCTCTGCTTATGTGAAAATTTTAGATGGTAGCGATGCACAACAATAAACACACTATCAATCCCATTGTCATCACCCCCGGCGAGCCAGCCGGGGTTGGCCCTGATTTAGTTATTGCCCTCGCCCAAAAAGAGTGGCCCATCCAATTGGTAGTCTGTGCTGATCCAGAGCTGATGCTCTCCCGGGCCAGACAACTGAATTTACCTCTAAGACTACAAACATACTCCCCTGAACACATTTCTTCATCACAAGCAGCCGGAACCCTGACTATTCTGCCTGTCTCTCTCCAATCTCCGACCATTGCGGGTGAATTGAACCGAGAAAACGGTACTTATGTCACGGAAACTCTGGCAAAAGCCTGCGATGGTTGCCTGAATGGGGAATTTTCTGCTCTGGTGACAGGCCCGGTGCATAAAGGCGTCATTAATGAAGCTGGCGTGCCCTTTACCGGACATACTGAGTTTTTTGCTGACCACAGCCAATGCTCAAGGGTAGTCATGATGTTGGCAACAGAAGAATTGCGGGTTGCGCTGGCAACGACACACCTGCCAATTTTAGATGTTCCCAAGGCGATTACCTTTGATTCCCTCAGGGAAGTTGTCACTATTCTCAACCATGATCTGAAAACCAAATTCGGTATCCAGCGTCCCCACATCTATGTTTGCGGCCTGAATCCCCATGCGGGTGAAGGCGGGCATATGGGGCATGAAGAAATAGACGTGATCATTCCTGCGCTGGATAGCCTGAGAGCAGAAGGGATATGGCTGGAAGGCCCATTGCCCGCAGATACACTGTTTCAGCCCAAATATTTGGATAATGCCGATGCTGTGCTTTCGATGTATCACGATCAGGGGCTACCCGTGTTAAAATACCAGGGTTTTGGCAGGGCCGTGAATATCACATTGGGTCTGCCATTTATCCGAACTTCTGTCGATCATGGCACAGCACTGGAGCTGGCGGGGACAGGTCAAGCTGATGTGGGTAGTTTTATCACCGCATTAAATCTAGCAATTAAAATGATACAAAACAGTAATGAATAATAAAGTCCATCAGGGGCACCATGCCCGTAAACGTTTCGGGCAAAACTTTTTAACCGATCAGTTTATTATTGACAGCATTGTTGATGCGATAAACCCACAGGCCGGTCAGGCTGTAGTGGAGATTGGCCCGGGTCTGGGAGCACTGACTGAACCCGTTGGTGATCGCATGGATAAAATGACCGTCGTCGAGCTCGACCGCGATTTGGCGGCCAGACTGCATGTCCATCCGAAACTGAAAGATAAGCTGACAATCATTCAACAAGATGCAATGACTGTTGATTTTGGTCAAATTTCCAGAGAGCGCGGGCAGTCACTGCGTGTATTTGGTAATCTGCCTTATAATATTTCCACGCCATTGATGTTCCACCTTTTCAGCTATACTGATGCTATCGCTGATATGAGTTTCATGCTGCAAAAAGAAGTGGTGAATCGCCTTGTCGCTGGCCCGGGCAGCAAAGCCTACGGGCGTTTAAGTGTGATGGCTCAATACTACTGTCAAGTAATCCCTGTTCTTGAGGTACCGCCTACGGCATTTACGCCGGCACCAAAAGTGGATTCCGCTATTGTGCGCCTGATCCCGTACAAGACCATACCTTATCCGGTTCAGGACATCAGCATGTTAGCCCGGATCACAACTCAAGCATTTAACCAACGGAGAAAAACTATCCGTAACAGCCTTGGAAATATTTTTTCTGCTGAACAGTTATCTGAACTGGGTGTTGATCCAACCACTCGGGCTGAAAACATCTCTGTCGAGCAATACTGTAAAATGGCAAACTGGTTATCGTCTCAGTCTGAAGTTGCCTGAAACCAACAAACAGTCGTTACAGTAACAGGAGGCACCTATGCTCAATGAACCAAGAATTTATATTCAAGTACAAAGTACCTATGTAGAAAGTCAATCACAGCCGGAACAACAGCGCTTTGTATTTGCTTATACAGTATCAATTCGCAATCTTGGGCATTTCCCCGTGCAACTGATTAGCCGTTACTGGCGCATAACCAACAGTGATGGTCACCGGACCGAAATTCAGGGTGAAGGGGTTGTGGGGAAACAACCTTTGATCCCGTCAGGAACAGAATATAGCTACAGCAGCGGGGCAATTCTGGAAACACCTCTGGGCACAATGGAAGGTCATTATGAAATGGTTGATCACGAAGGCCAGCCATTTCGTGCCACCATTCCCGTATTTCGACTGGCAATTCCGACACTGATTAATTAATTATGGCGACATACCTTATCGGCGATATTCACGGTTGTTACCGTGAATTACGTGCCTTATTAGAACAAGTTGATTTTCATCCCGACAAAGATACATTGTGGCTCACGGGCGATTTGGTTGCCCGTGGCCCTGACTCTCTGGCAGTACTTCGTTATATCAGGCAGCTCGGCACAGCAGTTAAACTGGTGCTGGGTAATCACGACCTGCATTTGTTGGCTGTTTACGCAAAGATCAGCCGTAATAAGCCGAAAGACTTGCTGGATGAATTGCTCACTGCACCAGATATTGATGAATTGATAAATTGGCTGAGAAAACAGCCAATGTTACAAATCGATGATGAGTTGAAACTGGTCATGGCTCATGCAGGGCTCACCCCACAATGGGATTTAGAAACTGCCAGAACATGCGCCCGTGAAGTGGAAGCCATTCTTCGCAGTGACAGTTATCCTTTATTTCTCAATGAGATGTATGGGGATATGCCAAATAACTGGGCCCCTGAATTAAGTGGCCTTGCCCGGCTGCGTTACAGCACCAATGCACTGACCCGGATGCGTTATTGTTTCCCAAACGGTCAGTTGGATATGATCTGTAAATCTAAGCCCGAAAATGCCCCTGCTCCGCTGAAACCCTGGTTCGAATTACCGCGCAACATTCCTGAAGATTATTCCATTGCATTTGGTCACTGGGCTGCGCTGGAAGGACAAGGCGCTCCTGATGGTATTTATGCGCTGGATACGGGCTGCTGTTGGGGAGGTAAGTTGACAATGCTACGTTGGGAAGATAAACAGTATTTCAGTCAGGATTCCATGCTCACAAAATCGAAAGGCTGAATTGACGACGCCGGAGTGCCCGGGCACTCCGCACGTAAAATTAAATCACTCTCTGCGTTCTAAGACTTCAAAACAATAGCTGTGTGAATTGTTTTCATCTTCATCGTGATATTCAGTAAAAACTGAATTCCACTCATCAGGTTCATAATCAGGGAAGTGCGTGTCACCAATCACTTCTGCATCGATGTGAGTCAGATACATACGATTAGCCAGAGGAATAAACTGCTCATAAATTTGTCCTCCTCCCATCACCATAATCTCTTCAACATCACCAGCCGCAGCTAAAGCAGCTTCGATGGAGCTTACCCAAGTGGCCCGATCATCGCTTGCAGGTTGACTGCTGATCACGATATTCAGACGTCCCGGTAAAGGACGGCCAATTGATTCATAAGTAACTCGGCCCATCACAACCGGCTTTCCGAGTGTGTTGCGTTTGAACCAGGCTAAATCACCCGGCAGAGTCCACGGCATGGAATTTTCCATACCAATAACTCGATCCATGGCCATCGCAGCAATCAAGCTAATATTCATTAAGTCACCTTACAGGCAAGTAGTATGAAAATTTGGGACACTATACGGAAAGGGCTACTCTCAGTCGATAAAATTAGCAATTTATTCAGAACAAATTGTTAGTCTACACACTAAATGTTAAGCAGTTTATTGCCTAATCAACCTCTGGTTGACAAAAGGATTCCCCATAGCAGCCCGATTCAACCGGACGGGCATCCACCACCGCTCTTCATTGCTATTCTGAGTTGCTATTTCTTAATGCCATTTTTACCCAATATTATTGTTACCCAATACTAAAGCTGGCAGGGTTAACAATTAATCGTCCTGCAACTCCACGATCCGCCATTTCCAGTATCTGGCTGTAATACATTAAGGGGAAATTCTGATAAGAAGGCTGCATCATGTTGACCAGTAGTTCTGCCCGTTCATCAATCCAGACCGTATCTTTCCAACCATAATCCTGTGGCTCTGGGCGATTGCCATTAAGGCTGATAACTTTAAATCTTACGCCTTCGATATGGAAAGGCTGGGGTGTTGAGGTTGTGATTATCCAACGTTCCCATGCACCTTGCTGGCTAACTATGTCGGTTCGATGTTCATTCAGCACTGAGCCATTAATCCCCTGCGAATAATCTCCCAAAGCTAGCTGCCTGCTTCGGACAGAAGAATTGATTTGTGTATTATCCAGCACGAGCTGAGAAGGTAATTGATCCGTCACCAGAGGAAGCAACCCACTGGCTTTAAGCGTCAATACTGTGGTGGATAACAATTTTGTTGAAGGCTCAAACAACCCTTTGAGACGATCCATCACACTTGCGGATTCTCCCGCAGTAATAGTGACGCTTTCCACTTTCGACATATCAACCAAGACTTCACGACGTTCGCCCGGAGCAAGTGGCAGTTGCTGTATAGCTACAGGGGCAGGCAACAACCCCTGATCAGTTCCAATCATATAGAAAGGACGCCCATCGCTGAGTTCTAGTTGATATTGCCGGGCATTAGAAGCATTCAGTAAACGTAGCCTGACCCAACCTCTGGCAACTTCAACAAAAGGATTTTCAACCCCATTAACCACTAAAGTATCGCCAAGGAAACCCTGATTGGCCGGCGGTTCATATTGTGGTACGCCAAAATTATCCAGTCGTTTATCCTGCAAAATAACAGGGAAATCATCAACGCCATAATGTTCAGGTAAAGGCAAACCACGGCTGCTTTCGTCTTCCACCAGCCACATTCCTGCCAGACCAGCATAAACATGCCGTGCCATTCGGTGTGGTGTGTTGGCATGATACCAACAGGTAGCCGCAGGTTGATCTATCGGGATAACGGGCGACCAGTTTTCACCCGGTGATATTAAACGGGCCGAGCCTCCCATCAGGGTTCCGGGCACCAGTAAACCACCTACCGTCATTGAAACCGGTTCAGACAGATGATTGCTATATATCAGTTTGACATCATCTCCTCGACGGACCCGGATAGTCGGCCCGAGATAGTGCCCGTTGATGCCCCAAACATGAACTTTATTCTGACCGTTAAATGACCATTTGGCTTTCTGTATGGCTAAAAATAGAGGTTGTCCGCCTCGGGGTTCCAGTAAGGGGGGAAGTGGCAATTTCGTTTGTTGATTTTTATTGGCTCGAACCGCAAAAGGAAGCGCCCCTAAACACATTGCCAAACCAGATGCCTGAATAAACTGGCGTCGACTCAGTGACATACTTTCTCCACAGCAGGAATAGTATCTACGACAAGAATAGCAACCCAAAATGATTGCTTATGTAAACGCAAACACTAACAATGGCTAAAAAATTCAAATCATTACTGGGATGAATATCCCGATATTGTGGCTATCAGGATTTATTATTCTATCGATTGCGTTTAATAAAAACATTAAGTTATTAAACGCAATCATATCGCGAATGGGAAATAAATTCTAAAACTATCTTAAATTGATAGCCAAACTCCATCCAAAGTGTGGGGAAATATATTTGACGATTTCGGGCGTTTTATCGTCACCTGAAATTATCTTCGCTTATTCAGCGCCTCAACTTCTTTATCCAATTCTTCAATTTTAGACTGCATCATTTGCCGACAATGCCCCGCCAATTCACGAACCTGCTCTTTGGTATATTTCGTGGTATCAATCGGAGGTAACATTTCGACAATCACAGTGCCATTATTCCAACGGTTCAGTTTTACTTTACCGTGTGTTGAAGAAACACACACTGGCACGATAGGTACACCTGCTGCAATAGCAGCATGAAAAGCCCCTGTTTTAAACGGCAACAATCCGCGACCACGGCTGCGCGTTCCTTCCGGGAACATCCAGACTGAAATCTGCTTTTTGGTAATTTGATCAACAACCTGTGAGATTGTACCGTGTGCTTTTGTGCGGTTTTCTCTGTCGATCAAAATATTACCTGTCAGGTAATAAAGCTGACCAAAGAAAGGAATGAAAACCAGACTTTTTTTGCCCACAGTGACAGTACGTGGCTGCACTGCATTAGACATGGTAACCATGTCGTAATTGTTTTGATGATTAGCGATATAAATGCTAGGCCCATATTCCTGGGAATCTGCCGGGATACGTTCCACCAGCTTAATACCAAATATTTTATGCAGTTTGCCAAACGCATGACCAAAGGTCATAACATGACGTGGATTGCGCGGACTGAATAAACAGTAGATACAACCAAAAATAAAGATCAGGATTGTAAACAGAATAACAATAATTCCACGAATGATTGCTAGCATAGCGGCCTCTTTCAGAGCGGGCCAGTATCATACTGGCCCGCAATTATGATTTTTGTTGTTACTATTGGTTAGGCGTTTCCACTTCAACACGTTCCACGCGCTGTAATCCACGAGGCAGTGAGGTTCCCTTACGCCCTCTTTCTGCTCTGAATTTCTGTAAGTCCTCTGGGCGGAGTTGCAATTTACGCTTACCAAAGTAGAGCGTAATGGTGGATTGTGGAGGCAGCACCAGCAACCAACTCAGCATATCTTCCCCTGATGCGGCCTGAGCTGCGGGGATAGACACAATCTTGTTGCCCTTGCCTTTGGAAAGTTGAGGAAGATCCGCTACAGGGAACATTAACACGCGACCCGCTTTGGTTATCGCCAGCAGCATATCATCCTGCTCGTTGTTAATTTCCAACGGCAACATCACTTTGGCCTTTTCAGGCAGGGTAATCAACGCCTTACCTGCGCGGTTCTTAGCAATCAGGTCACTGAAAGTACAGATAAAACCATAACCTGCATCTGATGCCATCAGGAGTTTCTGTTCTTCTTTCGCCATCAGAAGATGCTCAACGGATGCTCCAGCCGGCAATGCCAATTTCCCCGTCAACGGTTCGCCCTGACCTCTGGCTGATGGCAAATCCAACGGATCTATAGAGTAACTACGCCCGGTGTTGTCAATAAAGACCACGGGTTGGTTACTTTTACCCCGTACTGCACTGCGGAAGCTGTCACCAGACTTATAATTCAAGCCAGCCGGATCAATCTCATGCCCTTTCGCACTACGCACCCAGCCCATTTCAGACATAACAACCGTAATTGGCTCAGATGGCAGGATGTCATGATCGCTCATGGCTTTCGCTTCCGTGCGCTCTTTCAACGGAGAGCGGCGAACATCACCGTAGCTTTCAGCATCGGCAATGATCTCTTTTTTCAGCAAGGTATTTAATTTACGTTCGGAACCCAAAATCGACTGAAGTTTGTCACGCTCTTTCGCCAATTCATCCTGCTCGCCACGAATTTTGACTTCTTCCAATTTCGCCAAGTGACGTAATTTCAAATCCAGAATTGCTTCGGCCTGCGTTTCGGTTAATTCAAAACGCTGCATCAGCACTGGCTTTGGCTCATCTTCATTGCGAATAATGTGGATGACTTCATCAATGTTAAGATAAGCCTCTAACAAACCTTCCAGAATATGTAAACGTTTAAGGACTTTTTCCAAACGGTGATTCAGTCGGTTACGTACTGTTTCACGACGGAAAACCAGCCACTCGCTGAGGATCTCAACCAAGCCTTTAACCGCAGGACGGTTATCCAAACCGATCATGTTGAGGTTTACGCGATAGCTTTTTTCCAGATCGGTCGTCGCAAACAGATGGTTCATAACTTGTTCGACATCAACACGATTATTCCGTGGAACAATCACCAAACGGGTTGGGTTTTCGTGATCAGATTCATCGCGTAGATCATCCACCATTGGCAGCTTCTTCGCCCGCATTTGGCTGGCGATCTGCTCCAAAATTTTCGCACCGGACACTTGGTGTGGCAGGGCGGTAATGACAATGTTGCTCTCTTCTTTCGACCAAACAGCCCGCATACGCACCGAACCACGGCCATTTTTGTAGATCTTGCGGATATCTTCTTTTGGCGTGATGATCTCAGCTTCGGTTGGATAATCCGGACCTTTGACATACTCCATTGCCTCATCAAGCGATAGATCAGGCTTATCCAGCATGGCAATCAGCGCATTCGCCACTTCACGGGCATTATGCGGTGGAATATCCGTTGCCATACCAACGGCAATGCCGGTAGTGCCATTCAGCAAAATATTGGGCAGCCGTGCAGGCAGCATTTTCGGTTCCTGCAATGTGCCGTCAAAGTTTGGCACCCAATCCACCGTACCTTGCCCCAACTCACTCAGCAGCAATTCAGCATATTTGGACAACCGGGATTCGGTATAACGCATCGCCGCAAAAGATTTCGGATCATCCGGGGCACCCCAGTTACCTTGCCCATCAACCAGCGGATAACGGTATGAGAAAGGCTGTGCCATCAAAACCATAGCTTCATAACATGCGCCATCCCCATGCGGATGGTATTTACCCAGCACGTCACCCACGGTACGGGCAGATTTTTTAAATTTGGCGCTGCTACTCAGCCCCAGTTCTGACATCGCATAGACAATACGGCGCTGAACAGGTTTTAAACCATCACCGATAAAAGGCAACGCCCTGTCCATGATGACGTACATGGAGTAGTTCAAATAGGCGTTTTCAGTGAATGTGTGAAGCGGCTGGCGCTCCACACCATCGTGAGTTATCTCACTCATGTATTAATTTCCTCAGAATCTGTATTGACTATCTATTGCGCTATATCTCAATACGCTAAACTTCAATATTGATGGAATCACCTTTCTCTTGCAGCCAGTTGCGGCGATCTTCTGAGCGCTTTTTCGCCAGAAGCATATCCATGACTGCAAGGGTTTCCTGATAATTATCATCGTCGATAGTCAACTGCACCAGACGGCGAGTGTTGGGATCTAACGTGGTTTCGCGCAACTGCATTGGGTTCATTTCACCCAAGCCTTTAAAGCGCTGAACATTCGGTTTACCCCGTTTGCGACTCAAACGATCCAGTATGGCGCTCTTTTCCCCTTCATCCAGCGCATAATGCACTTCTTTGCCGAGGTCGATACGGTACAGTGGCGGCATTGCCATATAGACATGCCCACGTTTTACCAGCGTCGGGAAGTGGCGGACAAACAGGGCGCACAGCAGAGTGGCAATGTGCAATCCATCGGAATCCGCATCCGCCAGTATGCAGACTTTACCGTAACGAAGCTGGCTCAAATCTTCACTATCCGGATCGATACCAATCGCAACAGAAATATCATGCACTTCCTGCGAGGCCAGTACTTCATCGGAAGAAACTTCCCATGTATTCAGGATCTTTCCACGCAGTGGCATAATCGCCTGAAATTCACGATCGCGGGCTTGCTTAGCAGAGCCGCCGGCCGAATCCCCTTCCACCAGAAACAGCTCCGTGATATTGAGATCCTGAGCGGTACAATCGGCTAATTTGCCCGGCAATGCAGGGCCGTTGGTCAGCTTTTTACGTACGACTTTTTTCGCCGCACGCATTCTGCGTTGCGCACTGGCAATAGCCATTTCAGCCAGTTGTTCTGCTTCCTGAATATGCTGGTTCAACCACAGGCTGAACGCATCTTTCACCACACCAGAAACGAAAGCCGCAGATTGGCGCGAAGAGAGACGTTCTTTGGTTTGCCCCGCAAATTGCGGATCTTGCATTTTGAGGGATAGCACGTAAGCACAACGATCCCAGATATCATCAGCCGAGAGTTTAACGCCACGTGGCAGGATGTTGCGGAATTCACAGAACTCACGCATGGCATCAAGCAAACCTTGGCGTAAGCCATTAACGTGGGTTCCCCCCTGTACTGTCGGGATCAGGTTAACGTAACTTTCTGCCAGTAATTCTCCACCTTCCGGCAACCAAAGCAATGCCCAGTCAACCGCTTCAGTATCCCCGCGGAGTGTGCCTACAAAAGGTGATTGCGGCAACGTTACCAATCCATTAACGGCTTCCAGCAGATAATCTGTCAGCCCGTCGGCATAACACCATTTCTGCACTGTATCGTTCAATTTGTCCTTAAAGACAATTTCAACACCCGGACACAATACCGCCTTGGCTTTCAGCAAATGTGTCAAACGAGTGGCAGAGAAACGGGGAATATCGAAATAGCTTTCATCCGGCCAGAAGTGAACACTCGTTCCGGTATTGCGCTTACCGCAACTGCCGATAACGTCCAGCTCTTGTACTTTTTCGCCGTTTTCAAAAGCGATTTGATGAACCTGACTGTTGCGACGAACCGTGACCTCTACCCGTCTGGACAGGGCATTGACCACCGAGATCCCGACACCATGCAGGCCACCAGAAAACTGGTAATTTTTATTGGAAAATTTTCCCCCCGCATGCAGGCGGGTAAGGATCAATTCAACAGCAGAAACTTTTTCTTCAGGATGGATATCAACCGGCATACCACGGCCATCATCTATCACTTCCAGAGACTGATCGCTGTGAAGGATTACTTCAATATGCTTCGCGTGACCAGCCAGAGCTTCGTCCACACTGTTATCGATCACTTCCTGTGCCAGATGGTTCGGGCGGGCTGTATCGGTATACATGCCGGGACGACGACGAACTGGCTCCAGGCCACTGAGGACTTCAATGGCCTCTGCGTTGTAACTAGATTGAGTCATGTTGTAATTCTGTCGGTTGCTTCGTTATTAGAGGGCCAATCAGTATTGATATACTGTTGATAATACCAGTCGCTTACTTATTTTTGGCAATTTTTTTACTATTGCCACTGGTCAGACCCAAGAAGTTGATGATTTGAGGGAAATAGTATTCGAAGCCAACAAAAGCATGATTCCCACCAGATTCGACCGTTTGCCGGCACTGCATCAGGTAAGCAACGGCCTGGCGGTAGTCGAGAACTTCATCCCCGGTTTGTTGTAATAACCAGATAAGATCGGGCGATTCCAGCGGATCAATGTGCATCACTTTAAGATCATGTATGTGGCTTTGTTCGAGAGTATACCGCTCTTCGGTATAGGGATTCACGTTTTCCCCGAGATAATCCTGAAGCAAATCGAATGGGCGTACCGCAGGGTTAACGAGCACGGCAGGCAATCCAAAACACTGGGAAAGCCAGATAGCCAGATAGCCGCCAAGGGAAGAGCCCACCAGACCAATATTTTCACCAGCGCGCTCTATCACCAGTTCTTCCAGCAAGGTCGCCGTCTCTTCAGGGTAAGGCGGTAATTGCGGCGTCAGCATCTCAATTTCAGGATGCTGCTGGTGCAACCATGTTTTCAGCGCATTGGCTTTCGCTGATTGGGGTGAGCTATTGAAACCATGTAGATAAAGTAACGTTGACATTAATACCCGTCCGAATCTAAATCCGGGCAAAACTCGTTACTCTTAAGCCTGTGAACCTGTGTTTGCAATCTTGTTTCTTCGTTGCCAGCCACAGACAGTTCGAGGTAACGCCATCCCGGAGCCACTGTATCAAGCATAAAATTAGTACAATGTGGCTTAAATTGCACACAGGTTGATGGTGTTGCCATAACACGAATGCCATTCCACATTTCATCAACTTCCTGATGGATATGCCCGCACAGTATGGCTTTCACCTGTGCCCTGCCTTTCAAAAACTCTGATAATTCAGGCGCATTACGTAAGCTGTGCTGATCCAACCATGTACATCCAGAAGGGATGGGATGATGGTGCAACATGACAATAGTATGGCGCTCACTGTGCTCATCCAGACATTTATTCATCCATTCGAGCTGATAATCCGTCAGTTCCCCATGAGGAACGCCCTGCACCTGACTATCCAGCATAATCAACTGCCAATGCTGACCGATAAATATCTGCTTGGAAGGTGAAATCCCTGCGGCTGCCAATGTATCAACCATCGCCGGCTGATAATCATGATTACCGGGCAGCCAGACACAAGGCGCAGGCAAACGGGCAATCCCCTCAGCAAAATGCTGATAGGCATTGATTGTCTGATCCTGAACCAAATCACCTGTCGCAACGATCAAATCAATATCAAGATTCTGCTCAAGGACCTTATCCAACACAGCATGATAGCTACGATAAGTATTAATGCCCAGCAGTGAATCGCTTTTATTGGCGAAAAGATGCGTATCAGTGATTTGCAGTATTCTGGCTGTGGCGCCTTCTGCCACAGGTATTTCAAGCAGGCTTTCCAAATGGTTTCCTTTTCCTGTCGATCATAAGGATTATTCTAGCGTGTCTTTATGTAAAAGATCTGCTGACTGGGGCACACTTCCCGTTTTCCAGCATAAATTAGGAATTATTCCCCCAACCAATCTCTCTTCAGTTTTTCATGGTGCAACGCAAGCCACTGTATTGCAATAACCGAAGCGGCATTATCAATAATCCCCTCTTCCACCCACTGGTAAGCCTGTTCACGGCTGACAACCAGAACGCGAATATCTTCATGCTCGCCTTCCAGACCATGAACGCCTGACGCGGTGGAAGCATCTACTTCACCCACAAAGATATACATGCGCTCTGTTGTACCGCCAGGGCTGGAAAGATAACTCAACGCAGGCTGACAGCGCTTAACTTCAATCCCTGCCTCTTCCACTGCCTCACGTCGCACAACCTGTTCAGCATTTTCGCCCTCTTCGATCATGCCAGCGATTACTTCCAGCAACCACGGTGTATCGCTGGTTTCAATTGCTGGGATACGGATTTGTTCAATCAAAACAACTTCATCACGCACCGGATCATAAGGCAATAACACGCCTGCATGACCGCGTTCAAAAACCTCGCGTTTAACGGTTTCACTCCAGCCACCCCGAAACAGACGATGCCTGAATTGATATTCCGTCATGGTGAAAAAACCGCGATAAAGCGTTTTTTGGGAAATAACTTCAACATCTTGTTTTGTAAAAGTACGCGACGGGGAAAGATCTTCGCTCATAAAAGCTCCTGATTATTTTTAAAATTTCCTATTATTAAAAGGTATTTTTCTACATTGTCTAAATAAATTCATTTTGATGATATAAACAAGTTGAAAAATGAGGCAATATGGCACAAACAGCCACCCTGCCTTATTGGTATTTTCTGCTAGAATCTGTGGTATTTAGTTTTATGCAGAGGCAACTTAAGCAAAATAGCTGCACAACAAGGAACGCAAATGAAAAAATTGCTCTCTCTTTTTATTGCTATGAATCTGGTCGGTTTTAGTACTTCAAGCCATGCTGCAGATTTACTCCAGATTTATCAGCAGGCAAAAGAAACAAACCCGGAATTGCTTAAGGCACAAGCTGACCGCAATTCAGTCGTTGAAAATGTTAATCAATCCCGTAGTGCTTTACTGCCTCAATTGGGATTAAGCGCAGGTGCGAGTTATAGAAAGGGCTTTCGCGATTCTAGAAACACTGAAAACCATGGTACAAATGCAAGCTTACAGTTGACCCAGACCATCTTCGATATGGCGAAATGGAATAAGCTAAATCAATCTGAGAAAAGTGCTGGTATCGCGGATATCAATTACCAAACAGCCCAACAAAAACTAATTCTGGATACTGCACAAGCCTATTTTGGCGTTCTGAATAAAATTGATGCCCTGACATATAGCGAAGCCCAGAAAGCCTCACTATACCGTCAGTTAGATCAAACAACCCAGCGTTTTAATGTAGGACTGGTTGCCATTACTGACGTGCAGAATGCCCGCGCCGAATATGACTCAATTCTGGCCCAAGAGGTTTCTAACCGTAACGATCTAGAGAATGCGTTAGAAAAACTACGCATGATTACGGGCACTTACTACCCACAACTAGCCGCATTAAATATTGATCAATTTAAAACTAAACAACCTGAACCTGCTGGTAAGGTGCTAAAAGAAGCAGAAAACCGCAACCTGAGCCTGCTATCAGCACGTTTAAACCAAGATTTAAGTCGTGAAAAGATCAAAGAATCACAGACAGGCTATATGCCAACGATTAAGTTGACTGCAGGCACAGAAATCACCAACAATCATAATCGCGGCAACGTCCAACCAGATGGAAGGAATTCATACCCCGGAAGTAATTCTGTTGGAGTATCCTTAGATCTACCGCTATTCAGTGGTGGGTTGACCTATTCTCAAGTAGAACAAGCAAAATATAATTTCGTCGGCGCGAGTCAGGATTTGGAAAACACTTACCGTAAAGTGACACAAGAAGTGCATTCCTCTACCAATAATATTTCTGCTGCAATCAGCAGTGTTGACGCCAACAAACAGACTGTGCTCTCTACACAAAGTTCATTGGATTCAATGGAAGCCGGTTATCAGGTAGGAACCCGTACTATCGTTGACGTGTTGCAAGCGACAACTAAGCTTTATCAAGCCAAACAGAATCTGTCTAAAGCACGTTATGATTATCTGCTTTCCCTGTTGCAGAACAAACAGGCGCGTGGCACTTTGAATGAAAATGATTTGATAGAGTTGAACAAGATGTTAGGCGCGCAAATCTCTACTTCTGCCAGCAGCATCATTAAAGAGATGAAAACGCCATCAATTCGCTGATTTAATGCTCTATCGTTTTACATTAAAAAACGTTATATTAAAGACGCTATACTAAAGAAAGCAGCCCGCCAATTGTGTGGGCTGCTTTTTAAGCATATCCCAGAGAGCCAATCCCCTGGATATCCTATGTGGGA
The DNA here is from genome assembly GCF_037996725.1 of Xenorhabdus entomophaga. Classification (NCBI taxonomy): domain Bacteria; kingdom Pseudomonadati; phylum Pseudomonadota; class Gammaproteobacteria; order Enterobacterales; family Morganellaceae; genus Xenorhabdus; species Xenorhabdus entomophaga. The sequence continues at coordinate 4,991 of NZ_JBBMXH010000050.1, read as the reverse complement.
CACGCTCTTAATCAGATACCTTTAAGATGGATGCCCCCTATGACAATGAAACGGACAAAAGAGATAAACCGCGATTCTTTTCGCAAAACGTGGCGAAGCTATCGTCTGGCACCTGTAGCACTCGCTGTCAGTGCTGTTTTCATGCTTTCTGCCTGTGAACAAAACGATGAAACGGTGTCACTCTATACGAATGCCGATGAGTGCTCTCAGGCGAATCCTTCTCAAAGCGAACAATGTAAAGTCGCTTACAACAATGCCGTGAAAGAAGCGGAGAAAACCGCACCGAAATATGCTTCTCGCGAAGAGTGTGTTGCAGAGTTTGGTGAACAGCAATGTACGCAAACACCGGCTCAGGCTGGCGTCGGTCAGGCTCAGGCACAAGACAGCAGCAGCGGCAGTTTCTGGATGCCTTTGATGGCAGGTTATATGATGGGTCGCTTAATGGGCGGCAGCTCTGCACCATCACAACCGTTGTTTACCTCAAAATCAGCCTCCAGCCCGGCTAACGGCAAGTTTGTTGATGCGACAGGTAAAAGCTATGGCCCTGCTACCGCAGGCGGTCGCAGTATGACTGTGCCAAAAACCGCAATGGCGCCAAAACCCGCCACCACAACCACCATTACCCGCGGCGGGTTCGGTGAGTCTGTGGCGAAACAATCGACTATGCAGCGTTCGTCTGCCAGCTCAAGCTCCAGTTCTTCCCGTTCTATGGGTGGTTAATTAAAGATGAAACGCATTGGTATTACCGAGCGCCCGGATTGGCGCGAAAAGGCTGAAGAATATGGCTTTAACTTTCATACTATGTATGGTCAGCCTTACTGGAGTGAAGATGCTTATTACCAGTTCACTCTGAACCAGATTGAAGAAATTGAAGATGCGACAGCAGAACTGCACCAAATGTGTTTGCAGGTCGTGGAAAAAGTGGTCAATAGCGAAGAGCTGCTGGCAAAATTTCAGATCCCAAAACACTGCTGGGAGTTTATCCGCTCTTCATGGGTAACCAGCCAGCCTTCACTCTATTCCCGTCTGGATTTAGCCTATGATGGCAAAAATCCGCCCAAGTTACTGGAAAACAACGCCGATACCCCGACGTCTCTGTATGAATCTGCTTTCTTTCAGTGGATTTGGCTGGAAGACCAGATCAATGCCGGCAACCTGCCGTCAGATGCAGATCAGTTCAATAGCCTGCAAGAAAAGCTGATTGATCGTTTTGTGCAGTTACGTGAAAAACATGGGTTTGGCCTGCTGCATATGGCCTGCTGTCAGGATACTGAGGAAGATCGTGGCACCATCCAATATTTACAGGACTGTGCTGCGGAAGCCGGTATTCCAACCGAATTCCTGTTTATTGAAGATATCGGGCTGGGTGAAAAAGGGCAGTTTACTGACTTGCAGGATCAAGTGATCGGCAATCTGTTTAAACTGTATCCGTGGGAATTTATGTTGCGTGAGATGTTTTCCACCAAACTGGCTGATGCGGGTGTGCGTTGGCTGGAACCGGCATGGAAAAGCATTATCTCCAACAAAGCGTTATTGCCAATGCTGTGGAAAATGTTCCCGAATCATCCTAATCTGCTGCCTGCTTATTTTGCGGATGAACGCCCTTCAGATATGGATAGCTATGTTATTAAGCCGCTGTTTTCCCGTGAAGGTGCCAATATTCGTATCATCGAAAATGGACGGGAAATAGCCAGTGCCGATGGCCCTTATGGGGAAGAAGGCATGATCGTTCAGCAATTCCATTCATTGCCAAAATTTGGCGATAGCTATGTGTTGGTGGGTAGTTGGTTGGTGAATGATCAATCAGCGGGTATCTGTATCCGTGAAGATCAAGAGTTGATAACTCAAGATCTCTCACGTTTCTACCCGCATATTATTTTGGATTAATTCAATTATCCAATCTGAACAGACAACATACTCAAGGAGCCGTCTTCAATACCCTCAACCGGGGTTGAAATCGGCTCTTTTTTATCCCATGTTCCCATCACATACAGCAACGGCAGGAAGTGCTCTGGTGTTGGATTAGATAACTGACCATCTTCTCTATCCAAAGCATTAACCAGAGGATGAGGCTCTTCAAGGCTGGTTAAGCTCTCACGCACAAACTGCTCAAAAGAGAGTGCCCATGGGAAAGGCTTTGCCTCCAATACCCCAGCCGACAAATTATGTACGACATTACCGCTTCCCATAATTAAGACGCCTTCATCACGAAGCAGGGCCAATTTTTTGCCCATCTCGTAATAAAAAGACGCTGGCTGAGTACGATCCATGCTCAATTGGACAACGGGAATATCTGCATCAGGATACATTTTGGCTAATATCCCCCAAGAGCCATGATCCAATCCCCAGTCTTTAAAATCAGTCTCGACTTCAATCGGTTCCAGAATATCTTGTACCAATACAGCGAGCTCAGGATATCCTTTGACCGGATACTGCTTCTCATGTAACTCTCTGGGAAAATTACCAAAATCGTGGATCGTTCTGGGCTGTGTCATGGCTGTCACTGCTGTACCTTCCGTATACCAGTGCGCAGAAATCACAAGAATCGCTCTTGGTCTGGGCAATTTTTTTCCCAGCTCAAACCAAGCACGTGAATAGCAGTTATCTTCAATGGCATTCATTGGGCTACCATGACCAATGAACAATGCAGGCATTCTCAGGAGACTCATTTTCGCCCCTTATACAGCAAATTAAACATTTAGAATAATGGATTGTGAATTACGATAAAAAAACTATGACAAGATTAAGACTTTTCTTCCCTGAATACAGTCAATCAAAAATGATGGAGTGTTTCAAAAATACTGAAAGGCCACAGAAGATGGGCGGTGGCCTTTCATACGTGCATGCGATATTTTTCCTCATCTTTCAATTTACTGTGCTACTGCACAGTAACTCAAAATCTGTTGGGTATAACCGATATATTCTATCCGATTTTTTTTCACCCACTGTTTTCTATCCATACTAAAGAAAACAATATCTCTTACCCATCATGATGAACTGGTGTCTTAAAGTAACCTATTTAAGGAGGCTATTAACTCGCCGCCTTTGCTATCTTTAAGCGATAGTCCACCAAGTCTTCGATAGTGACTACCGGCATACCATGCAGTTTTGCGAATTCAATCACTTCAGGTGCACGGGCCATTGAACCATCGTCGTTTGTCAATTCACACAGTACTCCCGCAGGCCTGAAACCGGCTAGCTTAACCAAATCGATGGTGGCTTCAGTATGACCACGGCGAGTCAAAACGCCTCCCGGTTGCGCCCGCAAAGGAAAAACATGTCCGGGTCGATTTAAATCGTTTGGCTGAGCATCGTCTGCAATGGCGGCTTGGATCGTAGTGATGCGATCTGCCGCAGACACGCCGGTGGTTACCCCCTGTGCGGCTTCAATGGTGACAGTAAAAGCTGTCTGGTACTGACTGGAGTTATTTTCAACCATCATGGGCAAATTTAGCTGCTGACGACGTTCTTCAGTCAGGCAAAGGCAAACAATTCCACTGCCATGACGGATGGTTAATGCCATTTGTTCTACCGTCATTGTTTCGGCAACAAAAATCATATCGCCTTCATTTTCACGATTTTCGTCATCCAATACCATCACGCCCTGACCCGCACGCAAAGCAACAAGCGCACGTTCAACACGTTCAAATGGTGTCCCATATGAGGAAAGTAGCGTCTGATTCATGGTAAAGAAACCTCTTTAAATGTATGGATTACCAGAATCAGGGCAATTTTGAGGAGTTCATGCTGCACAAAAATACGGCAACAAAAACAACAGACGAGCGCAAGCACTCGATTGATGCTGTTATTCTCTCCCATCCGGACTATCACCGTCGGCTCCAGAATCACACTGGATCTGCTGACCTCTGTTTTATTTCGTTACGGATAACAACAAACAGAGCGCTCGCGGGCTTCATAAAATGATCATTCGATAATTTCATGTTACCGCCGGTAGGGACTTTCACCCTGCCCTGAGATAAACAATTTCACTATAACGCTAATAATCTGTAGGGGCAATCTACAAAATCAAATATGAAACCTGGCTCGCAATCATTTATGCTTTCATCATCAAGTATTAGAATACTGCCAACACAATTACGCCTAAAAGGATGATCATCATGCTTGATCCAAAGAAAATTGAACAAATTGCCCGCCAAATCCACAATGCAATGCCGAAAGGTGTCAAAGAGTTTGGTGACGACGTAGAAAAAAAATTGCGTACGGTTCTGCAATCTCAACTGAGCAAGCTGGATCTTGTCAACCGTGAAGAGTTTGATGTTCAGACACAAGTTCTTCTGCGTACACGTGAAAAGTTGGTTGCGCTGGAACAACGCTTAACTGAATTGGAAGCCCGTCTGGAAGGTTCAGACAAGAAAACTGAGCAGGCTGAATAATTGTGTGAGGAGAATAGCTATCGTAGCTTCGTTCTCCTCCATCGTTTCCCTTTATTTTCAACATAAAAAAATCATCTTATATTTTTCTCTATACACTTCACTCTAATAATATTCCTGTCATTTTGATTTGCGTCTTTCATACACGCCTTATATTTATCTCCATAATTTTTGAATTCTGCCCTTGCTACAGATAATGGTTTTTTTAATAAGTCTTCAATGAAATCGACGCTTCCCACTTCAAAATGTTGGTAATCTATAGGCGTATCCCAATATCCTCCCCACCGCATAAAACCATTCGACAGAAAGATATCAATGACTTTTTCTGCCATCCCTTCTCTGACCTCTTTTCCCGGTCTATTTTCTATTCTATTGAGGTATTTTTCTGCGCCAGCTTCGGGCAAAACATAAGGAATACCAGACTGATTAAAGCCTAAAAATGGGTTCTGCACGGGATTAATATCTATGGCAGCACCATACGCATGTTTTGGTCATGTATTGAATAGTTAGTTGATGTGATATGCTTTTAGCTTTTTTAGGTGAAGTATGGCTAAAGTTGACGTTTATTGCCGTTATTGTCTCAAATCAGAAAAAGTGAAA